>CAZUEC010000457.1:0-2079 GCA_964618865.1 uncultured Roseibacillus sp.
CTCAATAGGGCGATGAATTCTTTTTCTTTGGTGGAAGGAGTGATTTTGTGTTAGAAAATTTAAAATAAAGTTCCCATGCTTAAACAGATTCTTCCTCTCTCTCTTCTGTTCTTATTCAGTGTAACAGGCCACGCTTTGAATCCCGGTGATATTCTTTTCATCTGTTACAATGGTGATGGTGATGATTCTTTTGGATTCGTAGCTACGGTCGATATCCCTGCTGAGGAGGTTATTCGTTTTACTGATACGGAGTGGCTTGATGAAGATATAAATGGGATTACTGATGGAGTGTTTGAGTTCGTGCCTAATGAAGGGGACTTGGAGTGGACAGCACCTAGTGAAGGGCTTATGGCTGGAGAAGTTGTGGTTATTTTTGGAGTCGGTTCTGAAGAACCGGTAGTACAAGGTGGTGGGAGTGTTGATGGAAGTATGCAGCTTGGGACGACTGCTGAAACCGTCTATGCCTATCAAGGTGCCGAGGAACGCCAACCCGAAAACTTTGTTGCCGTGATTGCTAACCATACAGGCGATAGCATTGAAGACACCGGACTCACGGCGGGAGTCAATGCTCTATTCATGCCGGATAGTACTGATTTTGGAGAATACATTTCGGCACGTAGTGGGGAGTCGAATCTTTCTAACTATGCTCCGCGCATTGCTGATTTAGCGACGAATTGGATTTTTTTAGAAGGTGCTCAAGGAGATACCTTGTGTGATATTAACAACTTCATTGTCGGCGACTTGCTCACCGAAATTAGTCTCACTTTGCCGGTCGATCCTGTCTTGGAGAATGCGATCACGACGGGGACGATCACTCTTTCTACTGCATTGGCTTTTGATCTTGTTGTGGAGCTTTTTTCGAATGATGAATCCGAAGCGGTGTTGCCTGATTCGGTGACTATTCCGGCAGGTTCGACGGGGGAGAGCTTTGATATCATTGTGCGCAACGATTCTTTGCTTGATGGAGAGGAAGTTGCTCGCGTGATCGCACTTACTAGTGAAGCTAATATTAGCAATGATTTAGGGAATGTGATCGTTGCAGATGATGATGAAGGGAATCCGCCTTTTGCGCTCTTTCCTGGGGACATTTTATTCATCTGTCTGAATGTTGATGATGACGAGTGCTTTGGATTTGTTGCGATGACTGATATCCCCGGAGGTGAGACGATTCTCTTTACTGATAGTGAGTGGGATCCAGTTACGCTGAGCTTCAATGCAAATGAAGGTGATCTGGAGTGGACTTCTCCTCAGACTGGCTTGAGTGCTGGTGATGTTGTGATTATTTCTGATGCGAATCCAGGCACTCCGGTGGTCACTGGAGGAGGATTTGCTAATGGAAGAATTGCAGTGGGCGCGACGGACGATTTTCTTTTTGCATACCAAGGGACAGAAGTGAGAGAGGTGACTTCATTCTTAGCTGCGATAGGGAACAACCCTGCTGAAAGTATTGAAAACACGGGGCTGACGACATTACTCAATGCGTTCTTTCTGACCGCGAGCTCTGATTATGGTGAATACATTGGACCTCGTTCGGGAGAAGCGAGTCTCTCAGCATACGCGCCTTTGATTGCTGATTTAGCAAATCCGAACAATTGGTTCATTGATAATCTCAACGGCGACTTTGATGATGCCGTTTGCGATAGTAATGATTTTATTGTTGGTACTCCAACTCCAGCTTTGATCACGATAGTGGACTGTGGCTTTGATGGGAGTGATTTTTTTATTGATTTGGCGAATCCAACTGAGGGATTGAAAGTGACTTCTTCTAACGATTTGCAGTTAGATTTTGTCGATGTTCCTGGAGTGGTCACGAATGAGGAGAACCCTAATCGTTTTTTAATTCCTTCCAGTGCTCAGAATAGTGGCCAAGATTTTTTCCGAGTTGAGAGTCTTTAAATTCGGTTGTTAGATTTTTTTCCAGATGATCTTGCCGAAATGTTGTTCTTTGATCTTCTCTGAGAAATGGCAACAAAGTTGCGTTCAAAAAGAAGACTGGTTGAAATTTCCCAATGACAGCGTTGCTTTTCAGTCATTGGTCCCCGCTTTCGTCTAGGCTATGGCGGGTAGGCGACCAATTCC
>CAZUEC010000458.1:0-2050 GCA_964618865.1 uncultured Roseibacillus sp.
CCGGGGATTCGAGAGGTGCAAATGTGGACGGATGAGGCTACTTTGAGGGAGAGTTTTTCTGATATTGAAGAGTTGGTGCTGAAGTGTCGTTTTTCAGATTGTAAGCATGAGAGGGATGCTGGTTGCGCTATTGTAACTGCGGTTGAGAAGGGGGAGTTGGATGCGGCTCGTTATGAGAGTTTTTTGAATTTAGAGGTTGAAATAGCGGAGCTTCGACGACGTCAGAAGAAGAGGCAGATGGCTACCGAGAGGTGGGCGAAACGGGATCGAAAAATCAAAGCCCGCAATTGGGAGGATCGAGTTGAACTCGACAAGGAAGAACGCGGGGATTGGTAGCCCTAAGCTAGTTGCCCAGCTCACCAACTAAGCTCAGTGCTTATTTTGAAGGTGGGAGTTCGGGGCGTTGATTTGGCTAAGGAACGATGAAGTATTTACCGCGTTTGACGTCTTCTCTGCCAGTTGTGGGGTCGAGGTATTGTTTTCCGGTTGCGGGGTCGATAGGAATCGTGGAGGGGTCGCAGAGTTTGTCTCCAGATTTAAAGCCTTCGATGTCGATAGTGTTATATGGCGGATAAGGAGAAATAACGGTATTAGCTTGGCGCCCTTCGGTGGCTACTGGGTATTTGTTAGAAGTGGCTCTAATTTTAGGCTGTGAAGGGGGTTGAGGTTGAGAAGTAGGTTGCTGAGGTGGGGGCGGGAGAGTGTAAGCGGGAGATTGATCGGTCGTTGATGGCTGAGTGTAGGTGCGGGTGCTGTTGTAGCTTTGGCTGGTGCGGCGTTGTTGTTCTTCCTGGTAGGCGGTTACTCCTGTCCCAGCAGCGGCTCCGAGGGCTGCTCCGGTTATTACGCCGTTTGTGTCGTCGCCTACGATGGCTCCTAGACCGGCTCCGCCTAGGGCTCCAATGGCGGCACCTTGTTGCTGGTATGGAGTGCAGGAGGCGAGTCCTATCAGAACAAGTCCACTTAGGAAAAGTGGTAAGCTGCGGGTGCTGAGATTTTTTTTCATATCGGTGTTTATTCGATTTTTCAGAATTTGATTATTAATTAAACTATTGAGAGGTGCAAGCTTCAAGCGCGAGCTTGGGCTCTTCAAAGGTTGGTAGGGAGAGAAGTTGGTTTACCGGTTTTTTGGTTAGTGGCTTTGTCTTGTTTGACATCAAGTGGTTTTTGTTTTTCAGGCTCTGAAGGAGAGGATTGATCTTTTCGTGGTTCTGTTTCTAGATTGGGAGTGGGTTCGGGGGCTTCTTTGATAAGGCCGGTGGAAAGACAAAGAAGGTTGTAGTTATGATGAATGGCGGCCGGGAAAGTGACTCTTCCTGGTTCTGCTACATTTTCGCGTAAGAGTTTTGAGGAGAGATCTGCGAGAAGATCAGTGCCTACTTTGGCAACGGGATCCGCTCCAATAATAGTGGTGCCAGCTGAGGCTCCAAGGCGGATAGCATCGGAGGTAATTTTGTGCCCTTGAAAAGCCATGGAGGATTGAGCGGAAATGATTTTGCCATTCTTATCGAGAGAGACTTGAAGGGAGGCATGATCATCAGAAGCGAAGATTCCTCGGAGGTGATCGATGCGGACGGAGATAAATAGTCCGCCATCGAGCATGGAGGTGACTTCTGGTTTCCAAGTTCGGTATTTAGAGCCCGAAAGTTCGTATTCGGCAGCTCGGTGGCCTTTTTTCTCCCATCCACCGAGTTGCTCCCCAAGGCGATCAACATTGAGAAGTGGGCTGGCGAAAGCTGCCGTTGTTGAGAGTAGAAGGATGAGAAGAAAGTTTTTCATGTGATTAAGAGTGATGATGCTGGCTCAGCGTGGTGTTAGAAAGACGGGAACGAGCCAGTGTTTGTTCAATCTAATCTATGTTATGCTAGAAAAACGGCGGTTGCGGTGAAATTTATTGAAAAAATTCAAAAAAACTTGGTTTTTGGGCGAAAAAAAGAGGGGGAATGGTTTTTGAGGGGGGGAATTTGGGATTTCTGAGAACGGTTGAAGGGAGGGAGAGGTGTGTTTTTGTGGTTTTTTCCTCGGTTAGACCATTTTTCAAAAGTCTATT
>CAZUEC010000459.1:0-2045 GCA_964618865.1 uncultured Roseibacillus sp.
ATTCTGTCCTAGACCTTTTTGCAAATGACTTTGCCGAAGTGTTGTTCTTTGATCTTCGATGAGAAATGGCAACAGAGTTGCGTTCAAAAAGAAGGCTGGTTGAAATTTCCCTATGACAGTGTTGCTCCTGAGTCATTGGTCTCCGGCCTTCGCCTTCGCCTAGGCTATGGCGGACAGGCGATCCATTCCTTGATTACGCCTTGTTCTTGAAAAAATTCACCTCGGTCATTTTGGCGATCTTATCTGGAAAGCGGTCTCGAGGGTGAAAGTTCGAGTGAATTGGTTAGGGGGGTGGGTTTGTTGGGGAGAAGAGCCGATTGTGGCTAGTGGAGAGTTCTCGAGTCAAGGAGGCCAGACGGAGGATGTCTTGCTGGTCTTGGCTATTTTTATCCCCAAAAAAGCAGCGGGAATTTCTGCCGCTGCTCAATGGGAAGTTTGGAAAAGGGTTTAGTCGGTGGGGAGTTCGATGAAGCCTTCGAGTTTGCGAATCCGAGTTGGGTGGCGCATTTTACGAAGGGCTTTAGCTTCGATTTGACGAATTCGTTCACGGGTGACTTGGAACTGGCGTCCGACTTCTTCGAGGGTTCGGCTGTAGCCGTCTTTGAGTCCAAAGCGTTGTTCGAGTACTTCGCGTTCGCGTTCGGTGAGGGAGTCGAGGACTTCGATGATTTTGTCTTTGAGCATGGCGAAGCCGGCTTCTTCCATGGGGTTATCGGCTGCTTTGTCTTCAATGAAGTCGCCGAAAGAGGTGTCGTCGGAGTCACCGACGGGTGCTTGAAGAGAGATGGGCTGTTGAGCCATTTTGAGAACGGCACGGACTCGCTCGACGGGGAGGTGAATCTCTTCTGCGATTTCGTCGGGGGAAGGTTCACGACCATATTCTTGCACCAATTGCTTTTGCACGCGCATGAGTTTGTTGATGGTCTCGATCATGTGGACTGGAATCCGGATGGTCCGGGCTTGGTCGGCGATGGAGCGGGTGATGGCTTGGCGAATCCACCAAGTGGCGTAAGTTGAGAATTTGTAGCCGCGACGATATTCGAATTTTTCGACTGCTTTCATGAGGCCCATGTTGCCTTCCTGAATGAGGTCGAGGAAGGAGAGGCCACGGTTGGTGTATTTTTTGGCAATGGAAATGACGAGGCGGAGGTTGGCTTCGACCATTTCGGTTTTGGCTTTATGAGCCTCGCGCATCCAGTGTCGGAGATCGCTTTTATTTTGTTCGAAGGATTCGTTGGTGCACCATGTCTCGTGCTGAATTTCGCGAAGTTTGGTTTCGAATTCTCCGGCGTCTTTACCGTTTGATTCGACTTTGCGGCCGTAGCGCCAGAATTTGGTTTCGTAGTCGTCAACGCGGTCGCAGAAGTCTTCTACGACTTTCTGCTTGTAGTAGAAGCGACTGTATTGACGTGCGAGGCTGGTGAGGTTTTTAGCGAGTTGTTCTTCGAGCTTTTTCTTGCCGCGAGGGTTTTTGGCAGAGAGTTTCCGCCAGATGGTGGAGGTTTCTTCGTGTAGGTTCTGGACGGAGAGGCATAGCTTGGGGAGGACTTTCATGTAGCGCTCGCGGCTCTCGATTTTTTTGTCGAGAATGACTCGGTCGAAGCGTTCTTTGCCGCGTTCGAGTTTCTGGGCAAGTTCGAGATAGCTTTGAGCGACGTAGCCAAAGCGATGGAGAAATTTTTGGACGTTGATTTCGGCGTCTTCGATGCGTTTTGAGATTTCGACTTCTTGCTCTCGGGTGAGGAGGGGGACTTGACCCATTTGCTTGAGATACATGCGGACGGGGTCGTCGAGGATGTCGAGTTTTTCGGCTTTGGTATCGTCGGAAGCAGCGGCGTCATCTCCTTTTTTATCTTTGAAGCGATCGACGTCGGAGGCGTCGATGATGTCGAACTCCATGCTGCGGAGACGTTCGTAGATGCCTTCGATTTCGGCGGGCTCCACCATGTCTTTGGGAAGGAGCTCGTTGACGTCGTCGTGAGTGAGGTAGCCTTGCTCTTTGGCAAGTTTGATGAGTTCGCGGATGACTTCCTGGATTTCGGGGG
>CAZUEC010000460.1:0-2034 GCA_964618865.1 uncultured Roseibacillus sp.
AACTCGATAGACGAATAGACTTTTGAAAAATGGTCTAAGTAAAATCCTGTTCTATTCCGGAAATCCCGTCCAGAGTCCCGCCCTTCACTTTGGAAAAAACCTCTCTCATTGATCGACTCTTCTCGCCCTTGGGACTCACTCTCATGGCCATTGTCGCCTTGATCCCAGGAATCTGGTCCTTACCACTCATCGACCACCAAGAACCACACTTCTCTCACGCGACTGTTGAAATGATCGAACGCGGAGAATGGGTTACTCCTTATTTTAACAACGAGCATCACCTCGCGACCCCTCCGCTCACCAACTGGTGGATGCGTGCCAACTTCGCTCTTTTTGGAATCAATGAAACGGGAGCACGTATGCACTCCATACAAGCATCGTGGCTCATAGCTCTCCTCCTCTTTCGCTTCGCACGAAGACTCGGTTTGGATCAACGCATGGCATTCCTCACCGGTTTCGGTTGGCTCACCACCCTTCAAGTCCTCATCCATTCTCGACTCGCAGTAGCAGATATGCCCCTCGTGCTATTTCTTCTCCTCACCATGACCACCTTGCACCAAGTGATGCATCAAGAAGTCAAAACAAAACACACCCTCTCCCTTTCTCTTTGGTTAGCAATGGGATTTCTAACCAAAGGCCCCCTCGCCTATGCCATTCCTCAAACCGCCCTCCTCTTCACCTTCATTCTCTCCTGGTGGCAAGGGCGCCAAGAAAGCTCTAAAAATCAAAAAGCAACAAACACCCTTGCTTCTCAAAAACTATCCCTCTGGAAAGCTCAAAAAGCACTCTTCATCGCCCTCATTCCCTCTCTTCTTATGATCTCGCTCTGGGCCGTACCTGCTCTCTCCGAAACCAAAGGCGCCTTCCTCACCGAGATCGGAAAACCCTTCAACGAACAAATTCTCAAACCCACAAAGCAACGCTTTTCTTTCCCTTGGCTCTACCATCTCCTTATCATCATTCCTTTCCTCCTTCCTTGGAGCGCACAGCTTCCCGCCACCCTCAAAAAATCTCTTCAACTCCCCACCTTAGACTCTCGTTTTTTACTAGGCTGGTTCGTGGCCCCTTTTCTTGTCTTCACCTTCTCCCCCACTCAACTCCCTCAACAATTACTTCCCGCTTACCCCGCCTTTTTTCTCCTCTTTGCACTCAATTTTCGCAAAAAAATCACCCTCGGTCGTTTCGGAAAATTCATTCGTAACTCAGCCCTCGCTTTTCCAGCACTCCTCGGAATCTTCCTCTTTATTCTAGGACTGACTCAAGTCACTCGAGGCCGAGAAGCTCTCGACCTAGCCTTCATAATCACTCTTTCAGGTGGCGCCTTTCTCTCCCTCGCCATCATCGGAGCAGCCGCCATGCGCCGTGAAAAAATCGCTCGTTTCGCCATAATCTCAGCTTTTATCTCCTTCACCATCTTCCTCCTTTTGGCCACGGCCATTGCTCGCAATGCCCATCTCACTCTTAGACTCAAAGAAACCACCGGCCTTTCTAAAGGAACACTCACCGCAGTAGGCTATCAAGATCCTTCCTTGGTTTGGTATTTTGACAACTTCCAAGATCGCAAACAAAATGGCTTCTGGAACATTCTCGACCTAGCAGACCTCCCCCCCGAGATCGACTCTCTCACCATCGTCGTCAAACGACGTTGGCAGATTAATCGTAATTCGGTCTGGCCCCTACTCTCTCTTAAAAAAGAGATCCCCACTACAGACGACAACACCCAAGCTCTCGTAGCAAAATTTGGTCAAAAACGAATCGAACAAGCCGAAGTAGTCTCCGGTTGGTCTTCCGCCACCTCATCTTGGATCGAAGCCCTCATTCTTCGTTAATCCCGAGGATGGCACAACTAGTCACCTACAATCTTCGCCTTCTCCCTACAACTCCAACAAAGCAGTAACCACCATACCACACCGCGCTCGCAAAGACTTGGTAACAACCTCTTCCCGACGCTCCACTTTTCCTCGAAAGTGCTCTTTCCCATTTAGACCATTTTTCAAAAGTCTATTCGTCTATCGAGTTTTTTTAAGGTTTGAA
>CAZUEC010000461.1:0-2032 GCA_964618865.1 uncultured Roseibacillus sp.
GCTTTTTCGGCGAGGGCTGCTTCGTGTGCTTTGTAGCAGACGGAGGCGGGGTCGGCCTGATGATTACCGGTGGTGATGGGGAGGTCGAGGCGTTGGGCCCAAGATTGAAGTTGTTCGACGGCGGCGGCGCGAAAGGTGTCGGCGGCGGCGACGCGGACTGTGTGACCGTAGACGCTGAGGAGGTGGCCGAGTTTGGCGGTGGAAGTTGTTTTGCCTGTGCCATTGACTCCAACTACGAGAATGACAGTAGGATTCCCTGATTCTTGGAGGGGAGGAGGGAAGGCTTGGTCTTCGGGAAAGACTTTTGCGATGTGAGTGCGGGTGGTGTTAACGACGTCATCTGCGGTGATTTCGCGTCCGAGTGAGCGGAGTTCGTCCACGATGGTCATGGTGAGACGGGGGCCGAGGTCGGCGGCAATGAGGTCGGCTTCGAGTTCGTCCCAGTCGATCTCGGCTTTGTTAGTGACTTTGTTGAAGAGATTTTTGAAGAAGCCTGCCATGTGAAGGCGGGAGACTCTTGAATCCGAGTCTGTTCGTCAAGACTGAGAAGAGGGAAGAAGGGAGAGGGGACGATTACAATCGGGTGTTTCGATTCTCATAGAGGGAAAGAAAGAGGAATGAGATTGTTTCTTTCATGAAAACGAATTATCCTGAAAGATTTGAAATTAAGTTTAACCGTGCTGAGTTGGAGAAGGTCTTCGGACGGGCAGAATTGCATACGGTGGGAACAGTTTTGGCTCTGCCTTTATTGATTCTCTGGTTGTTCCTTTTTACGACAGGGATCAATTGGGTCAGCTATACCGAGATTTCGAAGTGGGTAGGTGTTGTCGGGGCTCTTGTTGTTTCCTTGATTGGAGTCGTTGTTGCTTTTGCTCTTTTGAGTCAGCTGTATTTTTTCTTTTGGGGGAATCGGCGCAGTAAAAGGCGGGCGACGAAATTTTCGACTGAAGTCGATGGGGCTTTTCTTCGGGTTGTCGATGGAAAGAGTGATCGGAAAATTCACTTTCGTCAGATTGGTGATTATGAGGCGATTCTGCCAAAGAAGGGAGAGACGGGAATGGGGGTCATTCGGATGAGAACGACGGGCTTGAATACACAGTTCCTGATTCTGCATGCGGTGGAAGATGTCATTGCGATCCGAGATCTTTTGGCGGAAGTCGATGCGGAACGAGAGTAGTCGATCTTCGATGTAAGAAGCACGAGTCTGCTTGAGACCCTTTTGGAAATGGCCTTGTTGAAATGTTGTTCTTTGATCTTCGATGAGAAATGGCAAGAGAGTTGCGTTCAAAAAGAAGACTGGTTGAAATTTTTCAATCACAGTCTCGCTCCTCAGTCATTTCGGCAATCTCATCTGGAGAAGGGTCTCTATGAAGCAGGCTCGTTTTGGATTGCGTGGAGTGGTTCGTTCGTGAAGTTTGGTTTTTAGCCGAACTACTGAGCAAGCTTCGCAAGTTTGAGGTGAAGAGCGGAGAACTCTTCTTCTCCCATTACACGAGCACAGTGACCGTGATGCAAGGGATCGAAAGCTAAGTGTGGTGGCAAAAAATCACGAGCAATGAATTTTTCCCCAGCTGAGAATTGCTTTTTTGAGCCATCTCTTAACTCAATTTCTAAACAGCCTGTGCAGACGATGATGAGAGTCGGGTCACCAGCGACATGCCAATCACTTTGATATCCGGCAGGAGAACTCCGATAGCGAAAATTTAAACTGGTTTGTTGCTCACTGACCCAGAGATCTGTAGCGAGCTTGCTCTGTGAGATATCAGTAGTAGAAAACGTGGAGCAGTAGCTCTCATCAATAGAAATGGTAACGATGGAAGCATTTGCAAGCGCCATGCCGCAAGTTAAGCAAACTCAATTACAGCAACAATTCTAAAGCTTTTCTTCTGACCAATATTCTTTATTGAGGCCTCGTCTTTGTTGTCGAGAGGGGAGGGAGGGGAGAGTTTTGGTGCTCTCGCGGATGTGGGATTGAAGATGGTTAGACCATTTTTCAAAAGTCTATTCGTCTATCGAGTTTTTTTAAGGTTTG
>CAZUEC010000462.1:0-2030 GCA_964618865.1 uncultured Roseibacillus sp.
CGTGGGTGCCTCGTCCGTTTTCTCCCATGAAGCCGGTGGCATGACATTCGTCCATCATGACTTGGGCGTGGTATTGGTCGGCTAAGTCGCAAATCGCGGGTAGCTGAGCACTGCTTCCGTCCATGGAAAAGACTCCGTCGGTGGCAATGAGGACATGGCGAGCACCGCCTTCTCTTGCCTCTTTGAGTTTGTTCTCGAGGTCTTCCATATTGGAGGTCTCGTAGCGAAATCGTTTTGCGCGGCAGAGTCGGATGCCATCAATAATGGAGGCGTGATTGAGTGCGTCGGAAACGATGGCGTCTTCTGGTCCGAGGATAGTTTCAAAAAGTCCTCCGTTGGCATCAAAGCAGCTTGAATAGAGGATGCAGTCATCGGTGCCGAGGTGCTTGGCGAGACGGTTTTCTAATTCTTGATGGATGGACTGGGTGCCACAGATGAAGCGAACGGAGGCGAGTCCGAAGCCCCATTCGTCGAGAGCTTGGTGTGCGGCTGCGACTACTTTGGGATGATTGGCGAGGCCAAGGTAGTTATTTGCACAAAGATTAATCACGTCTCCGGTTTCGGGCACCGCGATGTGATTTGATTGTGGAGTGGTGATGGTGCGCTCAGATTTGTAGAGTCCAGCTTCTTTGATTTCGGAAAGTTGAGCTGAGATTTGAGTGGTTAAGGACATGGTTGAAAGAGTCGGGTCTGAGGAATTGAGCTGAATTAATGCCAGTTGAGAATGACTTTTCCACAGGAGCCTTGGTTCATGAGATCGAAGCCTTTTTCGAATTCATGATAGGAAAAGGAATGTGTAATGATGGGTTCAATATCGAGTCCTGATTGCAGCATGGTGGTCATTTGATACCACGTTTCGTACATTTCGCGGCCGTAGATTCCTTTGATATGGAGTCCGTTGAAGACTACTTTTTCCCAGTCGATAGCGACGGTGGGATCGGGAATTCCTAGGAGGGCGATTTTTCCCCCATGGGCCATATTTGAGATGATTTCGTTGAAGGCGCTCTCGCTGCCTGACATTTCTAAGGCGACGTCAAATCCTTCGGTCATTCCGAGTTGGTTTTGAACGTCGCGTAGGTTTTCTTGGTTGATGTTGACGGTTCTTGTCGCTCCGAGATCTTCGGCTAATTCGAGTCGAGTTTGGTTGAGGTCGGTGATGACGACATGGCGAGCGCCAGCGTGAATGGCGATGGCTGCGGCCATGCAACCGATAGGGCCTGCTCCAGTGATGAGGACATCCTCGCCAAGAAGGGGGAAGCTCAGTGCGGCGTGGGTGGCATTGCCTAGGGGATCAAAGATGGTTGCTAAGTCGCGAGAGATGCCAGGAGCGTGTTTCCATACGTTGGTGGCAGGGAGTGCGATGTATTCTGCAAAGGCTCCGGGGTGATTGACTCCTACGGCAGCGGTGTCTCGACAAAGGTGTCGTCGCCCGGCGAGGCAATTCCGGCAGCGTCCGCAGATGAGGTGTCCTTCGCCAGAAACGACGTCACCTATTTGTAAAAAATCGACGCGATTGCCGACTTCTACGATTTTGCCTACGAACTCATGGCCAATGATGAGTGGGGTGGGGACCGTTTTTTGAGCCCATTGATCCCAGTTATAGATGTGTAAGTCGGTGCCGCAGATTCCGGTGCGTTCAACTTTAATGAGGACATCTCGGTCGTCGATGGTGGGTTTGGGAGTGTCGATGAGTGAGAGGCCAGGAGCGTCGGAGGTTTTAGCGAGAGCTTTCATTGGATATGAACTGAGAGATTGGGCTAGTTAAACGGATTAGTAATCAATAGACGAAGGCGAAAAAAGTAGAATGCGCGGCTTGAGTCTTGAAAAAAGGAGGAAGAATGTTCCATGCCAAATGGGCGGAGTGCCCTGGGGAATTCTAGGCTCTGGCAGAAAACAAGGCTTGCACCGTCGCTTTCTCTCAGGTAACGCTCTGCGCCCCACAAGTGAAGGGGCATTAGCTCAGTTGGTAGAGCACCTGCATGGCATGCAGGGGGTCAGCGGTTCGAATCCGCTATGCTCCACTTTTTCGA
>CAZUEC010000463.1:0-1994 GCA_964618865.1 uncultured Roseibacillus sp.
TGACAAAATATGGCGAGAGCACCCACAATAAGCCGATGCAGAGAGGCCCCGCCATGAGCCGGATAGCAGGGCTTAAGCATCCATTTGCCTCGTGATTGTTGGAGTTTTCTTCGGGCATGGGGAAGGAGTTAGATTTTTAGTGCCTGTAAAGTGCAAGGCAGCCGAAAAAGAATGTCGTTCCGCAGATGATGAATTGGGCAATTGGGTAGGCAAGCGTAAGAATGCAGGCGCTACGCCCTCGATAGCGTTCGAGGATTAATGAGTTGAACCATACCCAACAAGTCAGAGTAGTTAATAATATAATGGTGAATGATAAGTCAAGTATAGACGAAAACGTAGCCATGAGAATCAAAAGAATAACCGTTGCTCCAAAAGGGGACAGGAGACTGAACCAGAGTTGGCAGGTTTTGAGTTGTGGAGGTTCTTTCGATGGCGGCGAAGTGTTCATGAGTCTAGACCGTAGTAACGGCAGAAGGAGTCGAGCTTGCCATCGGGCCGGATAACGTGGGTGCAGCAGCGGTCGATGCGATCGTCGTCCCAGGTGGCAGCATCCATGAAGGGTTTGATGAAGAGGCGAAAGGCATCTTTCTCGCGAAGTTCGAATTGCTTGAGAATATCACCGAGCTCGGTGTTGTCGCAACCACACTGAGTCAGGTCAGAGAGGTTATAGCGAATCTTGTCGTGGAGAAAGCCCTGTACTTTGGCGAAGTCGATGAACTCAGAAATACTACGGGTGCCGATCGGAGTTCGGAGTAAGTAACCGATGGTCGCACAGTTTGGGTCACCACAGGGAAGGGGGGTGAAGTCGTCTGGGCCGAGCTTATCGTGGGACTGTTCCATCAGACCCAGAATGATGTCGGCGGTATTGAGACGGCGCTCCTGAGCATGGGTGCGACCAGAATGGAACATGGGTTGGAAGGAGACTCCACGGCAAGATTGATAGTCGAGACCGAAGGCAATGGTATCCCAGAGGTGTGAGAGATTCTCGGGGGTGACGGTCATGGCGAGGGTGACAGGCAGGTTGATTTCTTCACAGTTAGCGAGGGCCTTTTTCTTCATTTCGCGCAGGTCGGAGCCGCGTAACTCGACTTGGCCCGCTTCTTGAGGCCCGTCGAATTGGAGGTAGAGCTGAATGTGGCCACGTTCGGTTCGTTGACCGAGTTCGGCGATGAAGGTCTTGTCGGAAGCGAGCTTGAGCCCGTTGGTATTGATGAGAGCATAGTCGATTCGTGGCTCTTCATGAATCCAGTCTAACAGTTCAAAAAATTCAGGATGCAAAGTGGGCTCACCACCAGAGAGTTGAAGCAGTTCGATGTGGCCCTTTCGATCGAGGACGCCTGTGATGCGTTTTTGAAGAGCGGTGAGGGAATGGTATTTGAGTCGTTCGCCTGTTCCCGTTGGAGAATCGGCAAAACAAGTTGGACAAGCTAAGTTACAAGAGTCCACGATTTCAATGAGAGTGAGACAGGTAGAGAGCTGTTCAATCGTATCGGGTTGTCCTGCGTTTTTGCCTAAAGTGCCCGCTAGGCCTGTGGAGTCAGCGGGTAAACAAGCGCAACCAGGTCCACAGCGGTTATCGTCTGAACCTTGTGCAAGCCAATAGAAGCGAGCATCAGAGGAGATGAGCGAGCTTGAGGAACCGTGATCGGGACAAGTACGGCGAAGATGAACTTCGGATTTACCGGAGTTCATTTTCATCTTGAGGATTTCAGCAGGAACGCGAGTCAGGCATTCGGGACAACGGGAAGTGGTGCGTTTCAGTTCACGCGGATCGCGAGAAAGAGTGGGAGGAAGGTTCATGCTTTAAAAGGCGGAAGTAATGGCACTACAACCGAGACCGGTTGCGAAGGCTGTAAAAGGCGAGATCACGATTTGAAGGAGACAAAAACTAAGAGTTTTGAAGACGATTTTCTTAGGTGTGATCCAAGCGTGGCCTTCTTCTTGAGTGATGCGGATAATGGCGACAAAGATTCCGCATCCTATGCTAGTAATCA
>CAZUEC010000464.1:0-1993 GCA_964618865.1 uncultured Roseibacillus sp.
AGTCCGACGAGTGAGAATTCGGCTGCGATATTGAAGTTGTAGAGGGCGTCGAATAAATTGCGGTCGTAGTAAGAGGCTCCGACGATCACGCCTTCGAAAGTGCCGGCTCCGGCGTAGCTGGTGATTCCGCGGTCTTTTCCTTCGGTGGCGTGGAGAGTGACGTCGATGGCTTTGGCGTTGTTATCGATTTCGCGATTTTCTTCGACGGTATCAAATGCTCCGGTGGCGAGGAGGCTGCTGCGAAGTTTTTTGATTTTTTCTTCTTCGTAGGGTTTGCCTGTGGCGCGGTTGATGAGTTTTTGGGCGCGGCTGAGGTCGGTTTTGTTTTCGGCAGAGAGTTGTGCTTTTCGGAGGTGGAAACGTTGGCCGGGTTCGAGAGTTAAGGTGAGTCGGCTTTCTCCATTTTTGTGTTTTGCTTCGAGTGAGGAACGAGAAAATTGGTAACCAAGGTCTCGAATTTCGACGTTGGTGCCATCACGAATTTCGATTAAGGTTTGGCTACTGGCGGTTCGGTTGAGGTAACGTTGAAGGCGGTTTGGAAGTTCGGAAAGTTCGGGGGGAAGGGTTCCGGAAACTTCAAGGGAGGTGATTTTATGGATAGGTCCTGGTTGGGTTTTGATTGTGAGGTCAACTTCGCGCTTGGTGAGGTCGATTGCGGGGGGAGCTAGTTTTCCTTTGGCGGACCAGTAGCCTTGAGACTTGAGGTATGTGATTGCGCTGTTGGCGGCTTCGTCGGTTTTATCAACTAAATAGGGGATTTCTGCTTTTCCGCCTAAGAGAGTTTTTCCTTTGAAGTATTGTTTCATGACTTCTGCGTCTTCTTGAGAGGTTCCTTCGATGTTGACGTCATCAATGATCAGGCGAGGACCGCTGGTGACTCTTAGGATAATCGATTTGCGGTCGGCAGGAATTTTCCAGGAGATGTTGACGTCGGAGTATCCTTCTTTCTCTAGGACTCGGCTGACTAGAAAGTCGGCGTCGTCGGCGCGGGAGCGAGAGGGGGGACGAGAGGTGATGAAGTCCAGGCGGCCTCCGAGGCGGGAAAGAACGTCTTTCTCGCTCAGGCCGGTGAGGCCTTCGATACGAATATCGGTGACGGAGGAGGTTTCAAAGGAATGAGAAAAACAAGTTAAAGAACCTAAAGTTGCTAGGATGATGCGCAACAGTTTTTGGGAAAAACTGGAGGAGGTGGCAGTCTTGGGGAAAGGGGGCATTTAGTGAAATTTAATAATGTAGAGTGCGAGGCCTCGGGTATTGCTTTCGCTATCAACGGCGGCGCTGAACCACCATCGTTCGCTGTTCGGGACGGGGAGGGGGACGGTGGCTGTGTTGCGTCGCTTGCCGGTGAAGGGGTCTGCGCCTCCGATTTGAAATTCGACATCTTTGAGGGGTTCTACAAAGCGAGCGAGGGGGTGTAAGGTCGAGCCGGGGGGGGCGCGTCGGACTTCTTCGATGAGGAGTTGGAAGGCTTTGCCGGCGGCGGCTTCGGGGTCTTCGAGGCCTTCGGTGGTGGTGCCGGTCGCTAATAAGGTGATGACTTCGTTTTCTGGGAGGGGGGGGTTAGAGGTGAAGACGACGGAGGGAGAGGTTGCTGAGCCAGCTACGAAAAGATCGACTTCGTAGGGGGGGATACGCGATTGGGCCCGAATATCGAGAGTGGGAATGAATCCATTTTTGGAGGTGAAGTTGACTTTACCTTTTTCAATTTTGAGGGAAGAGAATGGAAGGGTGGCGGTGAGGTCTTGGACTTCGAGGTTTCCTTCGATTTGAGGGTTGGCGAGTTTGCCTTGGGCGGTGATGTTGCCGATGACTTCGCCTTTGGTGAGGTTGCCTCGCACGAGGAATGGGTCTTTGGTGCGTGCGATGAGGTTTAAGTCCCAGCTTGCGAAGGGTTCGGGGATGGGGAGGGCATTGGTGTTTTTCTTTTTGGTGGTTCTTTTTCCGAGAGAAGGGAGAGTGGGGGCTTTGGGGGTGGAGACGGGGACGTTGAGAG
>CAZUEC010000465.1:0-1992 GCA_964618865.1 uncultured Roseibacillus sp.
ATATCTCGCTGCAGGACAAAGATAGATAGGAAAGGCAGAAGTAGATCGGGAAGGCTTTTCAATCGAAGTCCCCGACTTTTCCGCCAAACTCTTCCTCCTCTATCCCAAAACCAAGGGCTGGGCCATCATAGGGCGCAGTGACAAGTATCTACCAGCGGCCGCAGTGAAGGTGCAAGCAGTCACCGATAGCGAGATCACTTTCACCTTGCAGGAATCCGGCCCCCTCACGGTCTGGAGTGCAAACGGCGCGCCCCAGATGGACAGCGCGACCTTCGAATCCATCGGAGACAATCTCTATCTCGCCAATCTCCCTGTTAGCTCAGGCGAAATGAAACTCACTCTCAGACGATAAAATTGGCTTCCAGTGCCAGTAATGTCTACCATCCACAAAGAGACGAAAATGAAACCAGACAAACTGACAGTGATAATTTTAGGCAGCCTCTTGGCAGCGGCCCATTCGTTCGCCGCACCCATCGTGGTTCAATCGCCAGACAAAGAACTCTCGGCATCTTTTGAAATCACAGATGGCACCCTCACCTACGCCATCGCCAAGGGAACAACACCCCTCGTATCCTCTTCCCAAATCGAGATTATCCCTGGCGCCAAAATGACTCTCGTCGAACAATCGGTGAGCAGCAACGACAGCAACTGGAAGCCAGTCTGGGGTCAGTTCAGCAACATTCGCGACAACCACAACCAGCTCAGCCTCTCACTCACTGCCGATGGCCTGCCCGTAACTTTGCAGTGCCGGGCTTTCGATGCCGGAGTGGGCTTTCGCTTTCTTCTCTCAGAAGAGAGCAAGGGCAAGAACCTGACATTTTCCAGTCACACCCAGTTGGTGGACGAGCAAGGCTATTACTTTCCGCAGGGAGAAAGAGGAGTGGCAGGACCACTCAAGCGAGACGAACTGAAGAAAATCAGCGTCCCTCTCGTGGTCACTCAGAAAGACGGAGGCGCCCTCGCCCTCTTCGAGTCCGACATCTATTCCGCCACCGGCTTCGAGGCCATGAAGTTCACCTTCAATCAAAAGAGCAAATCCGTCATCTCCACTAGTAGCACCGCCGCCTCTATCGGCGAAGGCCAGCTCACCCCTTGGAGATTACTCTTAGTTGACGACACCATAGGAGACCTCACCGTCAATACCGTCGCGCTCAACCTCGCCGCCCCCTGCGCGCTCGAAGACACCAGCTGGATCAAGCCCGGCAAAGGCCTCTGGGACTGGCGCGTGCATGGCTACAACAACGGCGAATTTGTCTACGGCATCGATACCCGAAGCTACTTACGCTTCATCGACTTTTGCGCCGCGCAAGGGATCGAATATTTCACCATTGATGACCACTGGTATAAGACCGCGAAAAACGGCGAAATGACCGTCGCGCCCGAAGTGGACATCAACAAAGTGATGAGCTACGCCAAAGAGAAAGGGGTCAAAATCAAACTCTACTACGATCGACGGAAGGGAGACTTCGGAGACGAAACCCTCTTCACTCACTATGCCGACCTCGGAGCCTCGGGTATGAAGTATGGCTTCATGGGTAACAAAGCCACCTTCACCCGCGACGCCCTCAATGCGGCCGCCGAACAAAAAATGGTCATCAACTTCCACGATAGCCCCGTGCCCATGGCCGGAGTCGAGCGCACCCTCCCCAACTTCATCTCGCGCGAGTATTGCCATGCCCAACAAGACAGCCGCCGCGCCTTCACCCCCGAGACCTTCCTCAAAACCGTGATGGTAAACGCCCTCATCGGGCCTCTCGATATGGCGAACGGAAACTTCGGAATCAAGAGCATCAATGCAGGAGAACGTAAGAAAGGCCCCAAGAAAAAGAATTCCTACATCTCCACCGTCGTCAGCGAAGTGGCTCGCACCCTCGTGACTTACACCGGGCTCATCACCCTCCCCGATGCGCCCGAAGAGTATCTCAAAAAAGCAGACCTCTTCGAGTTCCTCAAACTGATGCCCACCACCTGGGATGACACTCAAGTCCTTAG
>CAZUEC010000466.1:0-1980 GCA_964618865.1 uncultured Roseibacillus sp.
CAAGAAATTCTCTCTCGGCGATAAACGAACGAACTTTTGGAAAACGGTCTAGAATTGAGCGTGAAATGAGAGAATCTATGAACTTCAGGACTGCATGTTCTCAGTTTTGAAGGCTATTCTTCAAGTGCTTTGAGTGCTGCGATGAATTCTGGGTAATGAAACTCGAAACCTTCTTCTTGTAGGCGTTCGGGAGTGACGCGACGAGACTTGAAGATGAGCTCTGTTTCGGTCCGGAGAAAGAAGGCGCCGATTTCGAGCATCCATTTGGCAGCAGGAAGCCCAAAGGGAACGCCAAGTGTTTGTCGAAGTTGGGCTGTCATCTCGCGATTGGGAAGGGGCTGTGGGGCGGTGAGGTTGTATGTGCCTTTACAATCGGTATTTTCAATGAACCATTGAATGGCGCGGCAGAAGTCTTCTTCGTGAATCCAAGAGACGTATTGACGGCCGTGCCCCATGGTTCCTCCAAGGCCACGCTTAGTCAGTTTACGAAGAGTCTCGTAGACTCCGCCGGGTTCATTTCCGAATACCATCGCTGTGCGAAGCACAATGCCACGTGTGTGAGAAAGATTGTATTGCTGGTAGACTTCTGTGAAAGAGTCTTCCCACGATTGGGCGACCTGAAGAGAGAATTGATCTTTGGCTTCTTTTTCGGGGCCATAGAGTCCAGTGCTTTCGGTGTTGGGTGCGTCGTATCGGTGGCGGTAGATGGTGGCGGTACTAGAGTTGAGCCATACCTCAGGCGGGTGTTTGCACTGAGCAATTGCTTCGCCCAGAATTGCTGTCGATTGGGTTCGACTTTCCATCATGAGTCTACGGTTGGTATCGTGGTAACGGCAGTTGACGGAACGCCCGGTGAGGTTAATGACGGCGGTGGCGTTCTCGAGGGCTTCTTTCCAAGAGTCGAGGCTGCGGGCATCCCAGATGAGAACTTCGGCGTGGGGAATGGTTTGGGGGGTGCGGCTGAGGATGATGATTTTGGCTCCTTGTTGATGAAACCAATTCGTGAGGGTGCGCCCGAGGAAGCCGCTGCCGCCAGGAATAACGATTGTCATGTTATTCATAAGGGGGGAGTAAGCCATTGAGAGGGAAATGGAAAGCTAAAAGTTTCAATATTTATTGAAAAAACTGAATTAACTGTGATTATTAGCTTGGTAGCGCTCGCTGTTTCCGGTGGTCTTTTTTTGTGCTTCGATTTGGATGGCGTCGAGACGTTCGTTTTGAGCTTTCGTCATGACGGGAGAGAGAAAGAGAGTTTCGAGGAGGTGACCGAAGGGCCCGAGAGGAGCGATGAAGGTGAAGCGATCTTGGAGTAGGGTTCCTTTGGGGGTGGTTCGGAGGGTGTAGTGATGAGAAAAGGTTTTGAAAAGTCCTTGGACCATTTCGTCGGTGAGGGTGTGAGGTGATTCGCAGGTCGTGATGCGGGTGGTGAGGCGAAAACGCAATCCGAAGAAAGAAGCGGAGTAGGTGGTTTGATCATGCAGTTGAGCGAGGCCGGTCGTGCGATGAGCAATGGCACGGGCTTTGATGGTTTGTGCGGCTTGGAGATGGAAGTCGATGGAGCGACAGAGATCAAAGATGGTTTCGGGTGGGGCGGAGATCGTGCGTTGAAAGGTGAGGGTTGGCATGAATGGGGGAACTTTGGATGAGGAATAGTTTTTTACAACTTTTGAGTAGAGAGCTAGTTGGATGTAGGGATGAGAGTTTTTGTTTTATTTTTAGCGATGAGTTTGGTGACGTTTGGACAAGGTCGACAGGGTCGAAGAGGTCCTGATAATGCTCCCAAGGTGGGGGAGGCGATTCCGGAGGTGAAGGCAGTGACTTTTGATGGGGAAGGAGAGGTTGATTTGTCGAAGCCGGAGAAGGTGACTGTTTTGATTTTTGGTTCTCATACATGAGGCCCCTTCATGAGATTGGCCGGTCGGTTACAGTCTATTTACGAAGCTCATGGTAAGGATGCTGATTTTTGGTGGATCTATATTC
>CAZUEC010000467.1:0-1971 GCA_964618865.1 uncultured Roseibacillus sp.
CAGCGGGGGTTGGGAGGGAGATGGGATTGGTGAGAAGGTTTTTTAATGCTGGGAGGTCAAATCCGATTCGTTGAGGAACTCCAAGACGAGAAAGTGCTCTTGCGGCTCGGGAATCTTCTAGAATGATTGCGGAATGATAGGTGCCGTTGGAAAATCTTTCGGCCAGTTGTTGTGGGGAGGCTGTTTCGTCGTAAGAAAGAATTTGTTTGAAGTGAATGGCCCAAAAGGAAACTGCAGATTGGGGGCAAATGATGACGGGGGTGAGATCTGGGCGTGCTCTCCGGATAGCTCGAAAGGCAGGGGTAGCAAGACAGGCTGTCGCTAAGTCTAGGGGGGCGACCAAAGCGAGCGAGGGGCCATTAATTTTGATTTGGTCGGACACTGTGAAGAGCTTGGCGAAAGAGGGTTCTGAATCAAGTGGGAAGGCTATCTGAGAGTGACAGGAAGCTGTCGGGTTGATGGAAGTCGGGCTCATGACCAGGCAGAGGAGCAAGGGTATGGAATGTCTGGTTAGGAGAATTAAGAATCAGGGAGATATTAAAAGTGATTTTTTCAAGAGGAGGCAGAATCGTTTTCGGAATTGAGATTTGAGCTTTCCAATGATCTTTTTGGCATTGTCCGTGAGCGGAGATGCCATTGAAGGAGGGCTGGTGAGCTTTGGGCTGGCGAGTTTTTTCAAAGTAGCACATCCACCAAGCTCCGTTAGGTGCGAGGTTCACTTCGAAGTAGCCGGCCTCTGATTTTTGACCCAAAAAGATTTCGGCGACGTCATAACGCCAGAGTTCGGGGTAGAAGTGGCCTTCGCGAGAATTTGGCAGAACTGTTGCGGGAGACCGGTGGGAAGCTTGGAAAAGGAGGTTCTCGTCTGTTAGGCTAAAGGAAGCTTGAGCAGGAGGGAGGAGGCGGTTTTTGAACCAATCAAATTCAATTTGATAATCTTTTTCATCCTCCATTGATTCACTTCAGTAAGTTATGACGAAAAAGCAATGAAAACTGTCGATAAGGCTTAAATAAGAATAGCAAATTGAAAGATTTCGTCATAGAATTTCGTTAGAAGCTAGGAGGATTCGTGAAATTAAAGCCAATCGAGTATATCGGGCCCACCCCGACTGTTTCAAAGCCGCGTAATCCGGCTGGAGGGTGGTTGATGATTGGTTTTGCAGTGATTCTCGCTTTCTTTTTGGCGAGACCTTTTGTGGGTTTGGTGAAGGCTCAGCAAAGTCAACCTAGTGCGACCACTCTTCAAGCGGCGAAGAAGCAGCTTGATAAGGACGGTAGCTTCGGAGCGAAGTTTGCAAAAGCGGCCTTGATGCGCACGGAGTCTGAGGTTGTTTATGACCTTACTTATCGGGTGATTGATTTTCCAAATGGCGACATTCCTGCAGATCGGGGAAAAGCAGAAGATGTGATTGTGCGTTCTTATCGTGCGTTGGGAACGGATTTACAGTTGTTGATCAATGACGATATGACGCAACACTTCCGGGAGTATCCTCGCTACTGGGGGTTGAGCGAAACGGATCCAAATGTGGACCATCGCCGCACGCCAAATTTACAGCGTTTTTTCGTTCGTCATGGGGAGTCACTTGTAACGAGTAATTCGGCGGAAGATTATGCATTTGGTGACGTTGTGGTTTGGCATTTGCCTGAGAATCAGCCTCAGAGAGCGTCTCACATTGGAATTATTGTTCCGGGGCCAGGAAAGCTTTCCGGTGAGAAGTGGATTGTCCACAATAACGGTTCAGGGCCTAAGTGGGAGAATGAGCTCTTTTCTTATCCGATTATTGGGCATTACCGTTTCGTTCCTGAGAATTTACTCGTCGAGGTCGAGGCTGAGATTCCTTCTTCGTTGTAGTTCTTTCTGACTATTCAGTTCATCGGCTTTAGGGGAGGGGCGTCGGGCGTGCTCAGACTTGGAGGGAGGTTTGGTTTTTAGACCATTTTTCAAAAGTCTATTCGTCTATCGAGTTTTTT
>CAZUEC010000468.1:0-1958 GCA_964618865.1 uncultured Roseibacillus sp.
CTTCCGAACCGTTGCTTATTCTTACATTGGGCCAGAGATCACTTGGGCCGTTTACACCGATGGCACCATCGGTCGTGCAAAAGAACATCTGGAAACGACTGCCGCGGAGATGAATACTCAATTCGGAGAAAATACTGCGTTAGTATCCGTCAATAAGGCTCTCGTCACTCAAGCAAGCTCTGCCATTCCCGTGGTTCCTCTCTACATCGCGATTCTCTACAAAGTGATGAAGGAAAAGGAAATTCACGAAGGCACGATTGAGCAAATCCAACGCCTCTTCACCGAACACTACTGCGCAGCTAGTGGACCACAACTCGATGACAAAGGACGTATCCGCATCGACGACTGGGAAATGCGGGAGGACGTGCAAGCCAAGGTTCTAGAAATCTGGCAAGGAATCTCGACTGAAAAACTAGCGACCGAAACCGACTTCGCAGGCTATCAGAAAGAGTTCTTAAAGCTCTTTGGCTTTGGACTCGAAGGAGTCGATTACGACGCCGACACTGAGACCCTCCGTTCAGTTCCTAGCTTGGCCTAAGAAAGGTCTCAGTCACGATTGAGGAAGACTTCCACCGAGTTGAAAAAAGCGGTGGAATCTTCCCAAGGGAGGCGATGCCCCGTCTCTAACAACTCATGGCTTCCGTTTCTGAATAACGGAACGACCTGCTGTGCAAGTTGAGTAAACTTCAGGTCTCGTGAACCAGTCAGCCAGAGCACAGGACAAGAAATCTCCGAGAAGCGAGCGGAGAGATCGGCTTGCTTTCCGAGAGACCACTCCATGAAAGAACGTGCGATGGCGCGGCGACGATTCACCAATTTGATCCTTGGGTCTGGATCTGGGGCCGGCTCGCCTTGCAAGACTCCTTGTGCATCCCATTTAGCGAGAAATTGCGACCAATCCGCAGTCAAAGCCTGCCCTGCCCAACCTGCATCATCAGCCATTCGCTCTAGCTTTTCACGTTCTTCGGTGAGCCCTGGATGAGCGGAAACGATGATGGCCTTTTGCCAAAGCTCGGGCGCCTGTAAGAGAGCATGAAGAGCAAGTCTCCCTCCCATAGAATAACCAACTAGAATGTTTTCCTTTTCCCCCGCGGCCCTGACTTCGGCATTAAAGGCAGCGGCCCATTCGGTGAGGGACAAGCCTTCACACTCGAGGAAACGCCAGACTTCGACCGCGCGAGAGACTTTATTTTGCGCAGCAAGAGAGCGGGAAAACTCATTCCAATCAGCTGCTTGTCCAACTGCTCCGTGTAAACACCAAATCATTAAGAAAAGAATAAACTCTGTGCTCGAATTCGAGAACGCAAAATCAAAAGTAACAATTTGCGCAGAGAGATGCTTTGTTGACTACCAACTCGCACGAGTTCCTCCTCCATCACCTCCCCACAAACAGCGCTACTTGATAACCTTAATCTCGACCCGACGATTCTGACTACGACCTTCGTCTGTTTCATTATCTGCGCGAGGTTCAGTATCACCACACCCTTCTACAAGCGCGAAACGATTTTCTTCAAGACCATTACTCACTAAGAAATCTCGCAAGATAATTGCCCGATTTTCGCTGAGCTTTAGGTTATCTTCCTGCTTCCCAATATTACAGGTATGACCTCGGATGGAAAAACGAGCATCCTCATAAACTTCTAAAACCTGCTTCACCTCTGCTAACACACGCTGCTGCTGTGCGACTACGTTCGTAGAAGCTAATTGATAACTAACCGGCTCAATCCGAACGAACCGTTTCCGTAGCTCCTCTGCTTCTTGCTCCAAAACCTTCTGATCTAGCTCCATCGCTTTCAATTTTTTGCGACTTTTCGCTAGATCCGCTTCAGACTTTCCCAAGGCCGCCTTTCCTGCTTTGGCCTGAGCTTCAACCTCTTTTTGCCGCTTGCGCGCTTTCTCGAGCTCTTTTTGAGCTTGTTTCAGCTTCTCCGCTTCTCCCTTTAATTTCTGACGCAATG
>CAZUEC010000469.1:0-1950 GCA_964618865.1 uncultured Roseibacillus sp.
TTGACTGAGGTTACGAGTCACGTTTATTACCAGATGCTTCGTAGGTATTGTCCAGATTCTGCAGTGAAGGGGATGTGTCGGTTGATTATTCGCGATGAGGCCGGTCATATTGCTTTTCATCGTGCGAGATTAGCCGGAGCTGGTGGGCGTTATGGTTGTCTGTGGGAGATGATGTTTCGGGTGCGTGGGTTGGCTGCAGGGATTGTTCTCTGGATGAATCATGGAAGGGCTTTGAAGAATTTTGGAGCTGCCGATCGGGAGTTTTATCGAGGGATTTGGCGTGGGATGACGGTTTTTGTGAAGGGGTTGCGCCGCGAAGTGAGGAGGCAGCAAGCGGCTGAGTTGATTCGGGGCCGTTCTCGGGAAAGGTATCTTCCGAGTGCGATTGGTAGCTGGAAGTAGGGTTTGTTGCGTTTGGGAAGGAATTATTTGGGTGAGGGGTTGATGAGTCCGAAGTAAGTGAGGTGCAATTCTTCGTTACTCTCGTTGCGAAGTTCATGGGTTTCGCGGGGGGCGAGGGTGATGCTTGCTCCTGCTTGGAGTTGATGGGTTTTGCCATCGACGATGATGGTTAGTGTTCCACTGGTGACGAGGAAGACTTCCCACATGTCTTGGTGGGTATGGGCGGGAGCGATTTGACCGGATTGGAAAACGGAGCGAGCAAACTGGGTGATTTGAGGAATTTCGCCGTTATTTAGGAAGACTTGTTTTTTGATTGCGGGGTTGTGAGAGACCTCACTCCAGGGGGGGTTGGGAGGGGTGATCTTCATGGGGAGTTTTTGGATGGGTCTTTGAGAGGGAGGGTGCTGGAGTTGGGGGCTTCGAGGGTTTGGGTGGACGAGGAGTTGGGTAGGGGAATGACTCCGGTTTTCATGAGCCAGAAGAGGAGGGCGGCGACGAGGGCGAGAATGAGGACGAGGAGAATGGCTTTGCGTTTCGGGAAGGGGCGTTTTTCTCGTTTTTTGTTGGGGTCTGGGAGGTAAGATTTCTGAGGGCTTTCTTCTTTGGATGGAGTTTTTTCTTCGGGAGTGGGATGGGGTATTTTTTCTTGAGCGAGAAGAGGCTGAAGTTCGTTGGCGTCTTTGCTATGCTGGCTGAAGAGGGCGATTACAAAGGGAGCTAAGGTGCCTAGAGTGGTGGCGATTTTTCCTTCTCCGAGACCAGTGGATTTGGCGAGAGGGGCAATGTAGTCTGTGAGTTTTGGTCCGAGTAATTTGGCGAGGCCAGATTTGCCGGAGCGGGTTAGTTCGGGCCCGTATTCAATGAGTGCGGTATTGGGGTTTTCGAGAAGGTTCTCGTCGATTTCGGTTAGATACTGAGTGATTAAAGTGGTCTTGTTAGGATCTTGAGTCATCTTGGTGAAGATGGCGAAGAGAACGGGAAGGGCTTCTTCGAGGAGAGGAGGCAGGTGAGTGGCCTCGATGCCGAGGAGTTCAGAAAAGTCTGGGAGAGTTTCGGCGTTGAGGCGAGATTTGGCGAGATTGAGGAGATCCATGACGTGGGGTGATGTGTTGGTGCCTGTAGGCCGGAATTACCATTCTTTTTTCGCTTGTTCGAGCTGTCTTTGGCAATGGGGGTTGGCTAGGAGTATATCGATGAGCTGGCGGGCGAGGAGGCGTCCGGCCTCGCTATCGCTGGGGTAATGCAGGCCTGCGATTTCCCGATGTTCCGTGATGGCGGTTGCGCTTTGTCGGTAGGTTTCGGCGTTTTCGGGGTCGAGTTCTGAGAGTAGATAGGCGATGGACCAAGCGCTACTGGCATGGCCGCTGGGGTAGGCGGGGTGTTTGGGGATTGGTAGGGAGGTTCCGATGGGGGTTGCGAGTTTTTCGGCTAAGAGGGAGGGACGGACGCGATTGAAGTGTTTTTTGAAGGTGAAGATGGCGATGCCAGAGTCATTGAAGGCGGCTTTAAGGAGTTTAGCTGTGGCGGGTCGTTTGTTGGAATCGGTGA
>CAZUEC010000470.1:0-1932 GCA_964618865.1 uncultured Roseibacillus sp.
ACCCTATGTCATTCGTCCCACTTCAGAGACCATTATTGGAGCCGCCTTTGCACGCTGGATAGAAAGCTACCGAGACCTCCCTCTCCTGATCAATCAATGGGCAAACGTGATGCGTTGGGAAATGAGACCTCGCCTCTTTTTACGCACTGCCGAATTTTTATGGCAAGAAGGCCACACCGCGCACCAGAACGCCACCGAAGCCGTCGCTGAAGCAGGCACCATTCATCAACTCTATGCGGACTTCCTTCGCGAAATGTTAGCGATTCCTGTCGTCATGGGCGAAAAGACCGAAGCCGAACGGTTCCCAGGAGCAGAAATGACCCTCACCGTAGAAGCCATGGTGCAGGATAAAAAAGCGATTCAAGCCGGCACCTCACACTTCATGGGACAGAACTTCTCGCGGGCTCAAGACATTAGCTTCGTCGATCAAGAAAACCAAAAACAATTTGCCTACACCACTTCATGGGGAGTCTCCACTCGTCTCATCGGCACCCTCATCATGGCTCACTCAGATGATGACGGCCTCGTGCTCCCCCCTCGTGTTGCCCCCAAACAAATCGTGATTATCCCTGTCACCCCAAAGAAAGACTCCCAAGAAGCGATCATCGACTCTTGCCGAGCCTTAGCCGAAACTCTTTCCGCACAAACTTTCCATGGCCAACCATTGCGTGTTCATGTCGATGATCGCGACATGAGCGGTGGTCAGAAAAAATGGGAATGGGTCAAAAAAGGAGTGCCCCTACGTATCGAAATTGGTCCCCGCGATCTGGAAAACCAAAAAATCTGCCTCCAACGCCGAGACCGACCAGCTCGTGACAAAGAGTTCCTCGACCGCGAAGATTTTCTTCGAGAAGTTCAAACTCATTTGAATGAAATCCATCAAAGCCTCCTCGACAAAGCAACCGCTTTACGGGAACAGTCGACCCAAGAATGCTGCGATCTCGAAACCTTCGAAAGTCATTGGACTTCAGAAGACAACCCCGGATGGTTACTCACTCCTTGGAACGGCACTCGCGAACAAGAGGAACACCTCTCTCAAAAACACAAAATCTCGATTCGATGTCTCCCAATCCCTGAAGGCGAGATCTCCGAAGCCCCCTGCATCGTGACTGACACCCCGACCACCCAATGGGCTCTGTGGGGACGGAGTTACTAAGTCCGAGGAGCTCTCTCCAACCACACTATTGACAGTCCCTTCCCTCGACAGCATCTGCCAATCACAACATTCTTTTCCAATGAAGACTCTTGCTCTCTTTGCACTCCTCTTCAGTGCAAACCTCGCCAAAGCAGAGCCAAAAATTGGGATCGTTGACCTCAATTACATCCTCGAAAACTACGACGCGAAGACAAAGTTCAAAGAGGAAATGAACGAAAAACTCACAGCACTCAACGAGTCCTCTCGCGTCAAGGCCGTAGAAGAAACAGATCGAGCAATTAAGGAACTCGCACGCATCGTGCGCAATAAAGAAATCGACTTAGAAAAGCGAGAAGCTGCTGCCCAAGAATTCGAATCTCTTCACCTCGAATATAAATCCCTCGTCCAGGAGATGAATAGTTTTCTAAAAGTAGAAAGAAAAAATGCCACCCTAGAACTCGTCGAAGACATCGAACAACTGCTCGACACAGTTCGAACTCTTGTTTCTCAAATCGGACAAGAAAAAGAATTGGATCTGATTCTCGAAATTGGCGGCAAAACAAACTCTCAAATCTCACCCATCATTTACCTAAGACACAAAGTCGATCTCACCAAAGATGTCTTAGCTCGGCTCAACCAAAAGAAATCCTCCTTCGAAGAAAAGGCTGAGACGAAACCCTAGCCTTGCTCGAAAACACAAACAGACGAACAAAATCGAACTGTTCGGCCATCTTTGAAAAATCTCTTAGACCGTTTTCCAAAAGTTCGTTCGTTTATCGCCGAGAGAGAATTTCTTG
>CAZUEC010000471.1:0-1929 GCA_964618865.1 uncultured Roseibacillus sp.
GAGTTGCTCAGGTGGGATTGTGCGTGCGTCTCGAAGATTCATACTGGCTTCTACTGAGCAGTCTTTATGCCGTCTGATAAGTCGCCGTAATAGTTACCGACAGGAGCAGGCTCGGTGCGGTATAACCCAAAGCGCAATCTGCCACCTTCCTCAACCGCTCGGACAATATCCGGTTCAGACAACCTCATTTCATAAATCACGGTCCATCGATGGTCTGGTGCCTCCCAGTCAACATAAATGTTATCGCCGCGAACTTCCCACAGTCCTGTGGTTTTCGTATTTAATTTTCGTGCGCTGCGATCCAAATTGAATTGAAAGGAAGGCCCCCCCTCACCTCTTCCCTTTCTCCACCTCCCAACAAACGACTTCTCCAAGAGGGCTCCCTCAAGGAGAGTAGGCTTCTCTTTCGACGCAGTAGGATTCTTGGGTTTTTCGATCGGAGAGATTTCTTCAATGGTGCGGTCGCCTGTATGAGAGGCCGTGTAGATCGGATGAACGCGCTGCTCTTCCAATGGTTTTTCCAGCGGTATCGACTCGATATGGGCCAGAGCGGGTTGAGAATCCCGCGAAGAAAAACTGCTCTTAACGACCCAGAGGACACTCAATCCTCCAAGAACTGCCACCGCTGCTACTCCCACCAGAGCGAATGGGCGCATCGAATCTTTATAGGTAACACCAGATGAAGAAGCCAAACCAGAATCCACTACTGGACTAGTGGGAATATCGCCTACCGGAACTGCTTGAGTGGTTATTGGAACACCGATATCAGGCATAATATTGGCGCCCGAGTGAGTTTGCTGGAGGGCCGCCGAAAGCTCCGTAACGAATTCCTCGGCAGAACAGTGACGCTGACCCGATTGCGGAGCAAGTGCCTTCGCCAAAAATTGGTCAAACCGAGCGTCACAAGATTCGAACTCAGAGGGATTTTGATAGGGCAGCTTCGGCAAGCTTCCGGTGATGAGTTCGTAAAAAATAGCACCCAAAGAATAGAGATCGGAAGCAGGGCAAAATTCCCCCGAAAGAGTCTCCCGAGCGGCATAACCCGGAGAACCATAATCCGGCTTGCCAGTGGCTGAACGGATCTTGGTGTAGGACCCAAAATTGACAAGATAGGGAGTGGCCTCCTGATCGAGAAAGATATTCTGCGGCTTGATGTCGGTGTGGAAAACCCCCTGTCCATGGGCATAGCCAACCCCCTCCGCAACAGCCATTACGATATGAGCTGCTTGTTCTGCATCAATCGTCTTCCCTCCACTTGATTGGGCGAGGGTGTTTCCTTCAATCAACTCCGACACCACGTAAGGCATGCCTTCGATCAGACCAGAATCGTAAACTTTCGCAATATTGCTATGTTCAAGTTCCTTTTGTTCAGCAAGCTGAGAATCAAATAACTCTTGGAACGAGGAAGCAGAAGTGAAGGCCTCCGACAAGAGCTCAATTTGAACCGGAAGATTTTGCTCACTCTCCAAACCGCAATAAATCGCAGATTTCTTGGTTTTTGAGAGTTGGCCAGTTACCGAGTAGGACGGAAGCAAAGCGGCGAGATCTTCTGGAACAGGTGCGGTGAACGATTTCTGAGACATAGCGAAGTTGTCAGGATTACAGTTAATATGACACGATTATTTTGAAATGTTAAGCATTATGTTCAATCACGGGCCTTTTCTAAGCTTCTAAATGCCTTTCAGCTCAGACAGATGTGGCAAATTCACGACCGTTGAATACCCAAAATCAGTAGGATGAAAGGAAACATTCCTCTCCCGACCGCCAGCATTCCTTTGATCGCTTCTCAATGCAAGCGACCGAGGCTACCAAACCTTCTCTCCGCGCTCATCGAAGGGCAGCCAAAGGAGCGAAACTGAGGTCAGAAGGGGGAGGTCCACGCATCTGAACATTTTTTCAAGCTTGAGAACGAGATTTTTGGTTTTCGCA
>CAZUEC010000472.1:0-1924 GCA_964618865.1 uncultured Roseibacillus sp.
AGAGCACGCTGCACCTCTCGTGCTAAATTCAACTCCTCCTGAATTTCCCGATTTTTAGACTCATACTTGCGCACCAATTTCTCCAACTTCTTCTGCCCCGTGATTAAATCGGAAATATGCGTCGAAACCCCAAAGGTTCCCACGACCTCTCCCTTCGAATCTTTCCAAGGATACTTCGAGGACATTACCCAGGTATCTTTCCGCCCCCCCCAAGTCTCGCGCTCCACCACGCCCACCATGGGCTCTCCTGTCTCCATGATTTTCAGCTCATCAGCCTCTGCTTGCCCCCAGTGCTCTTCCGAGAAAAAATCACGATCACTCTTTCCATAAAGCTCCTTGGGATCTGCCACTCCCATCCACTCAGCCATCGCCTTATTTACGATTTTAAAGCGATAATTCTTATCCTTAAAATAAATATTCAGTGGCACATTATCAATGACCAACCTCATTTGTTGGCGCTCTTCCTCGACCAGCAAATTCTGCGCATTCAGCTTAGCTGTCACCTCTTCCTGCTCCGACTTCTTACGATAAATCTCCGAAACATCGGCCGAAACCCCATAAGTCCCGATCACCTCACCACCAGCCCCCAACCAAACTTGCTTCGTCGACTTGACCCAGCTATCCGATTTATCATTCCAAGTTTCGCGCTCCGTAATATCAATCTGACCCTTTTGAGTCTTCATAATCTCGAGCTCATTTACACGTGCTCGTGAAGCATGCTCTTTACCAAAAAAGTCAGCATCCGTCTTCCCAATCAACTCCGAAGCCGAATCAGCTCCCACTTTGATCGCCATCGTCAAATTCGTCATCACAATGCGCGACTCCTGATCCTTAAAATAAACACTCATCGGAATCGCATCCAAAAGCGACTCCGCAAGATATCGTTCATCTGCCAAATCATTCTCCGCCTGCTTACGCTTCGTAATATCAATCACACTGCCCGCGATTCGCGTGACTCGGCCCAACTCATCGCGCACCGGCGTATCCCGCACACGCAACCACTTCCAAAAGCCATGTCGAGTCTTCACCCTCGGCTCCACCGCAAACAAATCCTCCCCCTCTTGCCTCACTCGGCGTAAAGCCTCATTCACGGCTGATAGTGATTCCTCATCCATCACCTCCAAGCCAGCCTCGAACAAATGAGGCATCTCCTCATCCTGATCTTGGTATCCCATGAAGCGATAAACTCGGGCAGAGTAATAAATCGACTTCGCCTCCAAATCCCAATCCCAGATCCCCTCACGCGAAGCAAGGAGAGCTAGCTGTAATCGATCTTCACGATGCGAGGCCATTTATTTCTTAAAGGAAACACCATTTTCAGCCAGCCTCAACGTAAAACCCTATCAAGTATCAAGAAACTTTCCTGGATTCAAAATCCCCTTGGGATCGAAAGCTGATTTCACCTTCAAATGAGCCGCAAAAGCCTCCTCTCCCAAAGCACCACGGATCCACCGCTTCTTTGCCAAACCCACTCCATGCTCCCCCGTAATCACGCCACCATTTGCCAACACCCACTTAAAGAGCACATCCAGCGCGGCATCCGCCTTCTCTCGAATAACAGGATCATTATAATCCTCCACCATCAAATTCGTGTGAATATTGCCATCTCCCGCATGTCCGAAACAGGCCACCGGAATCCCCGTGCGTTCCTCTAGCCCCGCCGTAAATGCCGCCAACTCCACCAATTTAGATCGAGGCACCACAATATCCTCATTTAACTTCGTCAGTCCCGTCGCCCTCAACGAGTAAGAAAAATCTCGGCGCAACTGCCAAACTTTCTCACAGGCCTCCGCATCCGCATGAGCCTCACAAGACAAAGCGCCTGCTGACTCCAAAACCTCCTGAATCTCACTCAGCTCACCTTCCACCGCCCGCACGCGGCCATCGATCTCCACAATCAAGTGCGCCTCGCCCTGCGGCAATG
>CAZUEC010000473.1:0-1923 GCA_964618865.1 uncultured Roseibacillus sp.
CATCCCAGAACGTAGTCAATTTTAACCAGAAATAATCTCCTTAACATGAACGAAGAAAAAGCCAAACTCATCCTCGCCAGTTTCCGGCCGAGTGGCTCAGACTTGAACGACTCCGCATTCGCAGAAGCTCTCACTCTTGCTGCCGAGGAAAAATCTCTGGGACAATGGTTAGCTCAAGAGCGTGCAAAAGATTTAGCCTTCGCTGAAAGCTTGGCCGAATTCCCCATCCCCGAAGATTTACGCGAAACCCTCTTTGAAGTACTCGCCACCACTCAACAAGCACCCGGCTACAGCCAGTTAGACCACGACTTCGCAAGCGCACTCTGCGATATCCAACCACCTACCAACTTACGTAACGACATTCTAGCAGCGATGGAAGTCGAGCAAAAAGTTGCCGCCATCCCCGTAACTCACGAGCGCGAAAAACCACGCAAAGCCCTCTTAAGCTTACCCAGCATCGGAATGGCCGCCGCCGCAGGTATCGTCGCCGCCCTCGTCTGGACCATCTTCCTCAAACCCTCCAACCCAGAACGATACGTTGCCTCCATGGAGCCAATCGCCTTAGAGGTTGAAGCCATCAATTACCTCAGTGGAAACATCAGCTTAGACCGCGAAGACCCCGAACAAGAATCCCTTTATCAATTCCTTGCCAGCAACGGATTGCCCTCACCGGACGACCTTCCCGAAGGACTCAAAAACGCCACCGGGATTGGATGCAAACGTCTTAGCTTTAACGATAAGCCCGCCTCCCTAATCTGCTATCGTCAAGCTCCCGGAGACCCCATCGTTCACCTCATCGTCTTCAACAAAGACTCCGTTCACGGTGAACTTCCCTCCATCGCTAACGTCAGCGTCAACGACTCCAAAGCCCATGACGGATGGTCAGTTGCCAAGTGGAGCAGCGAAGACATGTGCTACATGCTCATCAGCGAAATGGAGTCCAACAAACTCGACACCGTCTTTTAACGCTTGTGCAGTTGCATGGGACGAACTGACCCTTCAAAGTTCGCTCCCATGACGAACCTCAACGGAAAAAGAATCGCCGTTACCGGAGCTTCCAGCGGAATTGGAAGCGCCATCACCAAATGCCTCCTCTCCCAAGGAGCACAAGTCTTTGGACTCTGCCGCAAAATTGGTAAAATACCCCAAGGAGCGATTCCCGTCTCCTGTGACCTCAGTCACCCATCAAGGATCAGCCACGCCTTCGAAATCATTTCTCAGGCTAGTGACGGATTAGACGCCCTCGTCAACAACGCCGGCCTCGCTTGGCTCGAACGAGTCACTGATGGCGACCCCGCCCGCTTTGCCGAAATGTGGCAGGTCAACGTCCACGGACTCGTCATCGCCACCCAAGAAGCACTTAAATTATTTCCTGACCACGGCGGGCGTATCGTCAATATCTCCAGCATGAGCGGCCACCGAGTCCCACCAAGCGGTGGATTCTACTCCCCTACGAAGTTTGCAGTAAAAGCTCTCACCGAATCACTTCGCTGTGAATTAGCCGCAGATGACTCCCCCCATCAAGTAGCTACGATTAGTCCCGGCTTCGTCGACACCCCTCTACTCGACAACTACTTTGAAGGTCGCGAAAAGGATCTCGCAGAGATGCGAAAAAGCACCCCCATGCTCCATCCAGAAGATATTGCACAAACAGTGCTGAGCATTCTTGCCGCTCCCCAAAGAGTAAATATCGGAGACATCCAACTACGTCCTGCAGGCCAAAAAGCCTAACGCGATAGACCCAAGCCCGCCTCTTCTAGAACCTCCTCTTCCCAGTCTCCTCTTCCCAGTTCTCCCAGTTCTTCGAGAGGGCGAATCTTCCTCAATCCCCTCTTTTGAGAGCTTTGAGAGCTCTCCATCTTCATCCGCATCGATAACTTTCACCATTCGAACCATCGGAGGGGGAGCTTGGTCGTCTTAAAT
>CAZUEC010000474.1:0-1914 GCA_964618865.1 uncultured Roseibacillus sp.
GCTTTTGCTGTATGGGTTACACCCCATTTGCCACCAAGAAGCAAAAAGGCGGCAATGCCGATCTCTCCCCCGCCCACGATTGCAGCGAGTGTTATTCGCGCGTCCGGAGTCTGCAGGCCGATCCCGTAAAGGATAGAGAAGATATCCGGACGGATCATTGTAACTCCGCCAAGGAGAAACAGGCATAATGCGAGTAGTCGGTTGAGAAAGATCAGCATTTGGTTTTTCCAAAAGGTTCAATTAGTTGGTCTAAATAAGTCACAGGATAGGCTATACGGCCCGCAAGACCAATTTCATCTTTGCGAACGGGTTCGTGAGGATAGCGAAAAGTTCCGAGTAAGTGGTCCCAGATCAGAGTGAAAAGCCCGAAGTTCACATCGCCCTCGGTTTCCGAAGCGCGGTGATGAAGACGATGACCAGGTGCTACAGCCCAAACATAGCCAAGTGGTCCTACGCGAATGTTTGCATTCGTATGTTGCAATAATAACTGCGCGGCCACAGCCAGTGCGAGCAAGGCGGCAATATCCTGCGGCATGCCCAGCACAATGAGAGGCAGCGTTCCCGCTATGAGTTCAATCGTCTGATGCAGGGGGTGCTTCATCAATCCGTTAAACCCATACAACCTCTTAACGCTATGATGCACGGCGTGCAGACTCCACAGCCAACTTATCCGATGACTGGCGAAATGGGCGAGCGTTATACCAAAGTCGGCGATCAGAATAGCCACTAGGAGCTGCACCCAGAGCGGCAATTCATGTGGCCAAAGGTTTCCACCGATTCCAAACGACGAGATCACCGGCAATAGTGCCACCGCAAAGATTGATGAGCCCTCGTTGACAGTGGCGTGGACAATATCCCGAACGCGATCATCTTGCGGGTGGTTCCACATTTGCTCGTAAGGTGCGATACGTTCGGCGATAAAAGTTACAAGAATGGCGATGCCCAAGAGGATTGCCAAACTGACTTCAGGTAACCCCGCAGTCACCATCCAGATCGCAACACCGTTGGCGCCGAGGAATAGAATGGGCGCGAAGCCATAGCGGACAGTAAGTATAAGAGGTGACATTGGGCTTGCTCCTTTGAAACATACAAAGGCTACAACGCACGTTGAGACAGATATTGAACGTATCGCGCCTGGAGCTTTAGTTGACGAGGCTGTGTCTCGCGCTCACAGGCGTGATTCCGAACATACGTCGCATCGTGCGTGTAAAATGCGCCTGATCGGAAAACCCGCCTGCCATAGCGGCTTCAGCAAGGCTCACTCCACTCGCAAGAGTTTGGGCGGAGCGCTCCAGCTTTCGCCATAAGACCCAAGTAGAAAGTGGAAACCCTAATTCCTTGCGCGCGAGAGTACGTAATCTTGACGGGGAAAGCTCGACGGTTTCCGCGATCTCTACAAGTGATACATGACCGGGTCTCTCAGCCAATGCTTCGAGCGCGGTCGTCAATCTTAAATCGCGATCTATCGAATCCCGCCGAGCGATCTCATCCAGTTTCGCGATAATGTTTGGGCCTGTATCCTCAAGTTCGAACGGTAAGGCGTCTCTGTTCAATGCGTGAATCGTATCCTGATGGTAACGACCCATGAAGCTCGACAGAAGTGGAGATTTCGCGTCGATATAGAGAATGGAACACGAAATTTCTGCCGGTACGAGATGAGCCACTAATGGAGGAACGTAGAGTACATGAGCGCTAAAGTGACCACCGTTTGCATCTATCAGCTCAACATACTGCAAAGGACTGAAAATGATCTGAATTGCTGCATGAGCATGCAGATCATTTTGTCCGCTGCGACCCGTATAGATCGCGCTTGTGTGTCCGAAACGGATGTCACCCAACCAATCCATATGGTTCAGTGTAGCCTAATTCAACCGCAATGTATTGAACAAATCGCCTGTAATTGAGCGTCTTAAA
>CAZUEC010000475.1:0-1913 GCA_964618865.1 uncultured Roseibacillus sp.
TGGAGAGGCTCTGAGCTTTTGGTCAGAGCAAGAGAAACTCTTGAATTGGCAGGATAGGGGTCCAGATTGGAGGCATGGGGAGATCATTTACTGACTACAATGTGGTTCAGCCGAATTTAGAGGCGACGCGGGCGAGCTATGCCAAGTTTCATGAACGTCTTGAGACCATAGTTTCCGCTGAGGATTGCCTTGAGCTGATGACTGATTGGGATCGGGTTGTTTGTGAGTTCTCGGAGTGGTCATCGTTGACTTATATTCGTTTTCATCAAAACACGAGCGATGCCGTCTCGAAGGCCGAGAAGGAGAAACTTAACGAGGTTTTACCAAAGTTTGCCGAGCTGGAGACGAAGTTTAAGCAGGCCCTTCTCGACAGTCCGTTGAGGTCTGAGATTGAGAAGTTGACGGGTAAGCAGTTGTTCGCAAAGTGGGAGTGCGATACGCGAAGCTTCTCTCCGGAAATTGAGGAAGATTTGTCGACGGAGCTGAAGTTGCAGTCAGAATACACGGCACTGACGGCGGGGGCCAAGATTCTGTTTCGGGGAGAAAGTTATACCCTCTCCGAAATGAATCAGTTCTATGATCAAGCGGATCGTGAGATGCGCGAGGAGGCCTATCGAGAGAGCTCACGGTGGTATGCCGAGAACGCGGTGGAACTGGACCGGATCTATGATGATCAGGTGAAGCTTCGGCATACGATGGCGCAAAAAATCGGTTACCAGAAGTTCACCGAGATGGGGTATCAACGGATGAAGCGGATTGGTTACGGGCCGAATGAAGTGGCGCAATTCCGTAATGAAGTGCGTGACAAGGTGGTGCCGCTGGCGATGGCATTCGCAGACCAACAGTCACAAATTCTAGGGGTGGAGTCGTTGATGTATTGGGATACTACGGTCTTCTCGCTCGCGGGTAATCCTGCGCCTTTGGGAGGCCATGATTGGATGGTGGACCGAGCTACGGAAATGTTCGGCGAGATGGGGCATGGCTTGCCGGAATTTTTCGAGGAGATGAAGACGCGTGAAGCGATGGATTTGAAGTCACGGGAAGGAAAAGCGGGCGGTGGTTTTTGTGATTTTCTTCCCCAATTCGGGTTCCCATTCATCTTTGCGAACTTTAATGGTACGCGGGGCGACGTGGATGTCTTCACGCATGAGGTCGGTCACGCTTTCCAGAGTTATAGTAGCCGAAAGCAGGTGATGAGTGATTTGATCTGGCCCACGACGGAGGCGTGTGAGATCCACTCGATGGGGCTCGAGTTTTTGACCTGGCCTTATATGGATAAATTCTATGGCGAAGAGGCTGCGGAGGAGTTGCGTCGGATTCATCTCACTCACTATTTTCAGTTCCTTCCTTATGGGGTTGCGATTGATCACTTCCAACACCTCGTCTACGAGAGCCCCGAGGCGTCACCGGAAGAGCGGAACGAGATGTGGAAAGAGATTGAATCGATCTACTTGCCCTGGTGGCGTTATAAGGATCTCCCGCACGAGGAGAGCGGGAGAGCGTGGCAACAGAAACAGCACATTTATCAGAGTCCGTTCTACTACATTGATTACTGTCTTGCGCTCACGGGGGCGCTTCAATTCTGGTCGAAGTCACGACAAGACTCGGAGGCGACTTTGCATGCTTATGCTCAGCTTTGCACCTTGGGTGGGAGTCGCGACTATAAAGGTCTGTTGGATTCAGCGGGATTGAATTCTCCTTTCGAATCTGGATGCCTGGATGGAGTGATTGCGGATGCGCAGAAGTATCTACGGTAAGGTTCAGGGAGAACCAAGCTGTAGAGTTGAAGGGTAAAGAAAGCCAATTTACGATTCGATTGATCACGCGAGTAGACACTGGAGAACGAGAATTCTCCTTCTAAGCAGTATGTCGCTTTTGTTATGCCATGAGTAATAGAACTGGCGGCTATTGCG
>CAZUEC010000476.1:0-1895 GCA_964618865.1 uncultured Roseibacillus sp.
GCAGAGGATTGTGTGAGTGATTTTTTGGAGCCGCGTTTGAAGGATTTAAGTGATCCGTTTGAGTTGCCGGAGATGAAGTTGGCGGTTGAACGTATTTTTAAGGCTGTGGATGGGGGGGAAGAGGTTTGTGTTTTTGGGGACTACGATGTTGATGGTATTAGTTCGATTACGATCATGCAATTGGTGTTGCAGGCGTTTGGAGCTAAGGTGCGGAATTTTATCCCGATCCGAAGTGCGGAGGGTTATGGTCTTAGTGAGGTTGCGATTGAGCGATGTATGAAGGAGGGGCCGAGGCCGGATTTATTTATTACGGTGGATTGTGGGACGGTTTCGCATGGCCCTATTCAGAAACTCGGGGAAGAGGGGATTGAGGTCATTGTGGTGGACCATCATGAGCGTGGAGAGGAGGGGAGGCCTGATTGTGTGGCTTTGGTGAATCCTAAATTTGAGTCGACTCCTTATGATTATCTTTGTGCGGCGGGGGTGGTTTTTAAATTGGCGCATGGTTTGTTGAAGACGCGTCCGTTAAAGGATTTTGATCTAAAGAGTGTTTTGGATTTGGTGGCAGTGGCGACGATTGCGGATATTGTGCCGTTGGTAGGAGAAAATCGTTTGTTCGTGCGACATGGTCTTCGACGTTTGCCGAAGACGGAGAATGCGGGACTTCGGGCTTTGATGGAGGTGACGGGATTGAATGGGCATACGAGTAGTAGCGATGTTGGTTTTCGTCTTGGACCACGAATCAATGCGGCTGGGCGGATGGATCGTCCGGATGAGGCTTTAAATACTTTATTGGCGGATTCTCCTGCACAGGCCAAGAAGATGGCGGCTCGTTTGGATAATTATAATCGAGAGCGGCAAAAGATAGAGTTGCGTATTCTGTCGGAGGCGGAGAGTGAGGTTGCAAGGTTACATGATGTGGAGAGTGATCCGGTGATTGTGGTGAGTTCGAGAAATTGGCATCCTGGAGTGGTTGGGATTGTGGCTTCGCGAATGATGCGGAAGTATCATCGTCCGGCTTTTGTGATTGCGGTGGATGAGGAGGGGGTTGGTAAGGGCAGTGGTCGGAGTGTGGAAGGGGTTTCTCTAGTAGGGGCGATTCAAGAGGGTCGGGAATTTTTGATTGCTGGGGGGGGGCACCATATGGCGGCGGGAATTAGTGTGAATGAGGATCAGGTGGGGGCCTTTCGAGAGTCCTTTCGGCGGTATGTTTTGGAGAATTTGAAGGAGGAGGATCTGGAGCCGAAGCTGTATCTGGATGGTGTGTTGGAGCTTGCTGATTTGAATTTAGATTTTCTTTATCAATATGAGCGTTTGCAACCTTTTGGGTCTGGAAATGCGTTGCCAGTTTTTGTGGTGCGAGAAGTTTGGCCTTCGGAGGCGCCGCGGGTGTTAAAAAATAATCATTTGAAGCTGTGGTTGCGACAGGGGCAGGTGGAGAAGGATGCGATATTTTTTGGGGGAGGAGAGCGAGAGTTGCCGGAGCCACCTTGGGATGTGGCTTTTACGATTGATCGGAATTTTTTTCGGGGGGTGATCAGTTGTCAGATGCTGGTGCGTGATATTCAACCTGCTGGGCAGCTCTAAAGATGCGATGACTTTGCCGGAATTAAAAACGGTTTTAGATGAGACGGGGGTGATGCCTTCGCGGAAGCTGGGGCAGAATTTTCTCCATGATGCGAATGTGGCTCGTTGGATTGGAGAGCAACTTGATCCGCAGCCGGATGATTGTGTTGTGGAAGTGGGTCCAGGGACGGGGGCTTTGAGTGAGCATTTAGTGGGTAAGGTGCGTAAGCTTGTTCTGGTGGAATACGATCAGCGTCTGGCCTGTCTCTTATAAACATCTCCGAGCCCACGAGACCAGAGAGGATCTCGTATGCAGTCTTCTGCTTGAA
>CAZUEC010000477.1:0-1891 GCA_964618865.1 uncultured Roseibacillus sp.
TGCCAAGCCTTCGCCATCCCTTTGTTAGAAATCGATGGCTACGAAGCCGACGACCTCATCGGCACCCTCGCCCACACCGCCGATCAGCAAGGCGACTACCACACCTTCATGGTCACCCCCGACAAAGACTTCGCTCAACTCATCTCCCCCACCAGCACCATGTGGAAACCAGGCCGCAAAGGCTCCGACCACGAAGCGATCACCGTCGACAAAATCGAAGAAATCTGGGGCGTCAAAGAACCCCATCAAATCATCGACCTCCTCGGCCTCATGGGCGACAGCGCCGACAACATCCCCGGCATTCCCGGCATCGGACCCAAAACCGCCGTCAAGCTCATCGCCCAATTCGGCAACATCGAAAACCTACTAGAAAACACCTCGCAACTCAAAGGAAAGCAAAAGGAGAACGTCGAAAACAACAAAGCCGAAGCCCTCCTCTCCAAAGACCTCGCCACCATCATCACCGATGCCCCTCTCGACGTCACCTTCGAACAACTCATTCTCTCCGAATACGACGAAACCGCCATCCGAGCCCTCTTCGAAGAACACGAATTCCGCACCCTCACCACCCGCCTCTTCGGCAAAGGCAAAAACACAGACCGCGGACTTCAGCCCGCCTCCCAGAATTCAAGCACCCAAGAATCCCACTCTTCCCGCAACGAAGAGCCCCCCTCGCAACTCAAAACCATCGCCGACACCCAGCCCCACTACATCCTCGTCAACACCCCCGCCCTTGAGAAAAACCTCTTCGCCGCCCTCAAAGCCGCCGACAGCTACTGCTTCGACCTCGAAACAACCTCCCTCGATCGCTTCACCGCCGACATCCTCGGCATCGCCTTCGCCATCAAACCCGGCACCGCCTACTACCTCCCCTACAACCGCGTTCATCACAAAACCCTCATAGAACTCTTCGCCCTCCCTGCTGAAAAAATCGGTCACAACCTCAAGTTCGACCTCCACATCCTCAACAGTCACGGCATCACCCCCGCCGGCCCCTTCCTCGACACCATGCTCGTGCACGCCCTCCTCTACCCCGAACAAAGGCACACCATGGACCGCCTCGCCGAAAACCTCCTCGACTACCAAACCCTCAAACTCGCCGACCTCTGGGACGAAGTGCTGAAAGCAACCGCCGAAGCCAAAACCGAAGAACCAGAGACCCCTCCTCTCGAAGACGACCTCTTCACCTTAGCCGCCGCCAAAGAAACTCCCGCCAAAAAAACCAAAAAGGCCAAAGCCAAAAAACCCGCACTCGACATGAAGGCCATCCCCCTCGAAGCCCTCGCCGAGTATGCCGCCGAAGACGCCGACATCACCCTCCAACTCGCCCATCACCTCACCCCCTTGTTAGAGAAAAACAAACTCACCCAAATCTACCAAGACATCGAAGCCCCCCTCCTCCCCGTCCTCGTCGCCATGGAAGCCGAAGGCATCGGATTCGCACCCGAACTCCTCGCCGAAGTCGGCACCGATCTCGAAAACCGCATTCTCGATCTCAGCACCAAAATCAACAACGAAGCCGGCCAAGACGACCTCAACCTCAACTCCCCGAAACAACTCGGCGAAGTCCTCTTCGACAAACTCAAACTCGTCGAAAAACCCAAGAAAACCAAAACCGGCCAATACAAAACCGACGAACAAACCCTCTCCCAGCTGGCCCCCGAACACCCCATCGTCGCCAACATCCTCAGCTACCGCCAAGCCAGCAAACTCAAAAGCACCTACGTCGACGCCCTCCCCAACGAAGTCACCCCTCACGACCAACGCATTCACACCCACCTCCACCAACACGTCGCCGCCACTGGCCGCATGGCCAGCAGCGACCCCAACCTCCAAAACATCCCCGTCCGCAGCGACCTCGGCCGCGAAATCCGCAAAGCCTTCGTCCCCC
>CAZUEC010000478.1:0-1888 GCA_964618865.1 uncultured Roseibacillus sp.
TCAAGAAATTCTCTCTCGGCGATAAACGAACGAACTTTTGGAAAACGGTCTAGCAGTGAAGGAAGGGCATCCGCTTCCGACGCGAGAGGGATTTGTTCTGAGGTTTTCATCACCAAGACTGTTCGAGAGAGCAATGGTTTTCGTGATCACTGATCCAAGGTAAAAGCTCAGTGCGATGGCGGTTGCAAGGTATGTGTCTTTCAGGCTGGAATGTTCGAAAGCCTATTTTTTTTGGGTTTTTCGAGAGAGGATATGATTTGCAGATAATGGGAGCCTTGCGTTTTTTAGTGAGAGGCACTGTTGTCAGAAGAATTGACTTTGGGGTTTGACTGTTGGTGTTTCATCTCAGATTCTGTACCCTTTTAGGGGTCAATTATAAGCAATGAATCCGATTCGTGTTCTTTCCGCATCCGAGCAGGTTGCGGATTATCTCAAAAGGCTCATCAAGGAGGGTGCTGTTCGAGATCACGTGCCGGGTGTTGTTCAATTGGCAAAAGCTCTGGGGGTGAATGCTAAGACTGTTGCTGTGGCCCTTCAAATTCTTGAAAAAGAGGGGGTGGTTATCAATCAAGGTGCTCGGCGCATGCGTCTCATTAGCGATAAGGTGCTTCAGGAGGGTGAAGGGCTTTTATCGGAGCAGCTTCACTTTTGCATTTTTCTCTATGAGGAAACGGATCGGCAGTCCGTTTTGCTTAAAGAGCTAGAGTATGCGCTCAATGAGGCTGGTCATGTGGTGACTTATGCTGAGAAGACTCTTACAGAGCTCAAGATGAATCTTCCCCTGATTCAGCAAGTGGTGAAACGTGAGCGGTGTGATGGTTGGTTTGTTGTGGGGGGTTCTCTAAGTGTGCTGGAATGGTTTTCCCTGCAGTCGGTTCCTGCTTTTGCGCTTTTTGGGCGTCGCATGAGGTTAGCGATGGCTTCTGTGGGACCGAAGACGGATTCTGCATTCTGCGAAGCGGTTTCGAGTCTGATTTCTTTTGGTCATCGACGCATTGTGAAAATTTGTCGCAGCGAGCGCCGTTTTCCTGATCCAGGTCAGAGTGAACGTATGTTTCTAGAGTTGTTGCGTCAAAATGATATTCCTGTCGGTGAGTATAATTTGCCTGACTGGGAGGAGACGGCGGAGGGTTATCATGAGTTGCTAGTTTCTCTCTTTCGGGTGACTCCTCCGACTGCGATTATCGTAGATGAGCCTAATTTATTGTTGGCGACTTATCAATTTCTAGCAGAATTGGGTCTGCGTGTACCCGAGGACGTTTCGCTTGTTAGTGTGAATTCAGATTCTTTTTTTCACTGGTGCTATCCTACGGTTTCCTCGATTCATTGGGATGCTGGCTCTGTGGTGCGAAGGGCGGTGAAGTGGGCTTCGAATGTTGCAAATGGAAAAGAGGATCTGGAGCAGACGAGTACTCCGGCCCAATTTGTCATGGGGGGAACGATAGCTCAAGCGAAGGAAGAGTGCTAAGATTTGTCGTTCGCTTAGAGAAGGAGTAGGTGGGGTCTAACAGCGGCTTCCGTAGTGATAACGTGCAGATTCGATGATACCGGTGGTGATTTCAGAGAAATCCAAGTTGGTGGTTTCGAGGATGAGGTGGGCACTTTCTCGATAATAGGCATCGCGTTCTGTGAGCATTTGTTGGATGGTTTCAGCCGGATTAGGGGCCTGTAAGAGGGGTCGTTCTTTGTTGCGGGAGGTGCGTTCGAGTATGGTCTTGGGTTGCGCGACGAGCCAAACGACAAAGCCGAGTTCGCGGAGGAGCATGCGATTTTCCTCTCGGAGAATAATGCCGCCTCCGGTGGAGATGATGCGTTTGTGACAACGGTCTTGTAGGAGTGAGCGGAGGACATCGGTTTCGAGATTGCGGAAGTAGTCTTCGCCGTCGGC
>CAZUEC010000479.1:0-1882 GCA_964618865.1 uncultured Roseibacillus sp.
GGTGTCGATATCGAGCCCAGCTTCTGCGAGCAGCTTGATGCGGCTAGTAGCTTGTTTTTCCTGATCGAGAATTCGTGCTTGTATGCTGCTAATGGAATTCTGGTATTGATCAGCTTTCGTGGTGAGATCACGAAGATGTCCTTCACTGAGTCGGAGTTTGTTGAGTTCCTGAACCTCATCGATAAGGGCTTTGATTTCGGGGATATGCGAAAATTTGGCAGAAAAGTCATCGAACGAGTCGCGAGTGGAAACCGCTTGAGCTTGGCGTTGTTCGGCAATGAGGGCGGCTAGTTCCTCTTCTTCTTTATTGAGTTTAGTGAGGTGCGTTTTGTAGTTTGCGATTTTTTGTGGGAAGATTTCGGCTTCACTCCGCCGGAAGGCCTGCTCTGCGAGGTGGGCTTTGCTGAGTTCCTGAAGGTGGGCTTGCTCAATGAGGGCAAGTTGTTGTTGGGCGAGTTCAGCGGGGGTGTCGGCATCGGCAGGGATGACGAGCTTAGCTAGTTCACTGCGGTCGGCGGCAATCGCGGTGGCGATATCGGAGTTTCGCTGACTGACTTGTTTGAGCTGTGCGGAGTAATCAGAGAGGGTCGCGGTAGTCTCGGTGATTTGTTTTTCGAGGAGGCTTTGGTGCTGCAGAAGTTCAGCGTAAGGGGCGTTTTGAGGAGGTCGACTGGGGATGTCGAGTTGAGCTGGAGTGTAGCTGGTTTCGTTTTTTTGCGTGAAGTCTGCCGTGTTCTTTTTGAACTCGGCAATTTCTTCAATGCGAGTGGCTGCTTTCTCCCAGATTTTGATGAGGTCTGGGTTAGCTTTTTCCTCGGTGAGAGCTGCGATTCTTTTTTGGAGATCATCTGCGGTGGGGATTTGTGCCCCGAGAGAGATGATGGCGAGAAAAAGAAAAAGCAGCGGCTTCATGTGAGTGGGGATTTAGAATTTAAAGAAGCTTTGAACGACGGCTTCGGTTTCTTTGGCTAGTTCCGCGAGGGTGATTTGTCGTTGTTCCGCAATCGCTTCGGCCGTGTGTCGAGTCATGCCAGGCTCGCAACGTTTTCCTCGATGAGGAGTGGGTGCGAGATAGGGCGAGTCAGTTTCGAGCATGAAGGTGCCGGGGTCGACGGATTTGACGGTGGCGACGACGGCTTCGGCTTTTTTGAAAGTGGCGATACCGGTGAAGGAGATGAGGCCGCCTGCCGAGATGACACGAGCGGCAAGCTCAGGTGGACCGGGGAAGCAGTGGAAGACGGCTTGGACGTAGTCCGAATAATCGGCGTAGATGGCGAGAGCATCATCGAAGCTGGCGTGGCCCGTTTTATCACGCGTGTGAATGACGATATTTTTCCCGGTTGCTTTGGCGATTTCGAAGTGACGTTTTAGAAAATCACGTTGCCGAGCGTGGTAATCTTCCTCAGTCCAGCCTTTTGGGGCGGGATGAAAGTAGTCGAGACCCGTTTCTCCAATGGCGACAACATTTGGATCGCTAAGGAGTGGCGTGAGGACCTCTTCAAAGTTGTCACGGGCTTCGTGCACATCACAGGGATGAATGCCGAGACAGCAGAAGACCTCAGGGTATTCCTGCGCGATGGTGAGGTTGCTCTGCAGATCATCCTCGCCAGTTGCCAAGGTGATCATGCGGTGCACGCCCGCTTCTTTAGCCCGCGCGATGAGTTCTGGGATTTCTTCTGCGGGGAAGCGGTGCGAAGCAAGATGACAATGCGAGTCGGTGATCATTTACGACTGAAGGTAGTTCTTCTCTTTACTGAATATGGCGTAAGGAACGAAGAGGATCGCAGCTGTGAGCATCAGACCAGTGAAGAACCAGTAATAAGCAGGTCCTTCGAGTTTCGGCTGTCCACCAGTATAGGCGGATTTGGAAATGGGGGAATCT
>CAZUEC010000480.1:0-1841 GCA_964618865.1 uncultured Roseibacillus sp.
ATCCAATATCGCGCATCACCGTAATCGCAAGATCAGGATCAAACCGATTCTCTCCAATAAAAGGCTCCATTAACAAGTTCGGAAAAAGATCAGACGAAAAATGTGAAATAGAACTCCCAGGCTCAAATGTCGAAGGAGTGTGCATGAAGGGCCGACCCTCAACCGTTCCAGTCTCATTTGTTCCGCTCAGCGTAAACTGAGTTCCCGGAGGAAACTCTCGCAATATTTCACCCGAAGTTTGCCCCACAAAAATAGAAGGAATACTCGGAAGAGGTGCCGAACCACCCATAACTAACAGCCCATCCCCAACATTGTTCGCCATTATCACCGCCAATGCTCCAGCCGCTTCCGCTCGCAAAATTTTCTCCGTAAAGAAACAAGTTCCCCGATCAATCAACACAATCTTACCCGCTAAGTCAGAAGCATTCTCCTCTGGCAAATCCTCGCAAGCATCCGTCACCGGAACCACTCCATCATCAATCACTGCCAACTCTCCAGTGAGACCCGAAACTGGCAATGAATCCCCAAAACTTGCCGCTGCCCCCATGAAGGAAGTCACCACCTGCCCACCTTCAATCACCTCCACAACCGGCGGCACCTGCGGACCAAAAATCACCTCACTCGCACTGCCTAGCTGAGTATTTCGTCCCGCCCACACCACCATCTCCGAAGTCGAAGACGCCGACCTCTGCCCATTCGTCAATTGATCCCACGTCGTCCCCTGCAAGAGATCAAAAAGATTTCTCGTGTAGGAATCTGGAATTCCCGCCGGCAGAAACCCACTCTGTCCAAAAACTAAACTCGAAAAACCAAGCCCATGGCCTAACTCATGCAACATAGTCCTCAAAAAATCGATCTGAAATCCTTCTTCCCCATCAAACCCATAATAAAAACCATCGCCCCCTAAACAACCCGGGTCGCTATCAATTGCACTATTAACCGTAACCCCAATCTCTGCAGAACCTAAAAAAAGATCCCTCCCCGCAAGATGATTGGCTAAAGCCCCAACATACCAAGTGTCTTCTAAGGGAGCCTCGGGGAAATTCATCGCCATCTCCTGAGCACTTGCTCCCGCCAAAACACCCGAAAATGCCGTACACTCAAAAGAGCCAAAACTCGATTCAATTTCGATCGGGCCATTCACCTCAAGAAAGAGCGACCAAATGCGAGCAGCTTCTTCTACTACGAACCTCCTTTGCTCTCCTAAAGTCTTTCCCGGATTACCTCCTATTGGTTCCCGAGGCTCTTCTGAAAAAAAACCTTCTCCCGAATCATCGAGATAAGTAAAAGTAAATTGACCAGTAAAGGCCGCTTGCCCCGATAACAATCCCATCGCGGCTATCCAAAATGCAAAGAGAATCCTCAAAACGAAACCTCCACAGCCTCGTTTTGATTAGCCTGATCTTGATCAACATTTCTCTCCCCGTTCAAAAAAGCAGTCCTCGCCGGCCCTTCCTCTAAACACTGAATCGTCAAAGTCCCATCTTTCTCCCGACGTACAGAAGACATCGAAAAAGGAACATTCTTCAAAGAAACACGAACCGTCCCATCCAATTCAGTGACCGCCGGACAAGCCACCCCTTTCACCTCAATCTTTTCCTCCCCTTCGACATCTTTACCCCGTGTGAAAGCCACAAAGGTTAAAGACAGGCCTACCATTAAAGAAGCCGCTATCGAAATATTCGTATTCACAATATAAAGACGCACGAACCCCACCCTTAATTCCAATTTAATCAGTAAATCGTGACCAATAACCCTTGACCATCAGCCTAACATCCCACCTGAAAGCCAATCTCATCCGTGACCTCCGTTCAAATCCAACCAAACCCAAAATATTCTCC
>CAZUEC010000481.1:0-1832 GCA_964618865.1 uncultured Roseibacillus sp.
AAAGAGACCTGGGGTAATCAAATAAATGAAGAGGCCAGGGATGAGGTGGGTGAGCCAGCGAAAGACGCCATGCCCCATGAACTGATTATCCCAAGTGACTTTACTCTGGCTGATGATGCGCGTGACGGCTTTGAGAACGAGAGGGCGAAAGACAAGGTAGATGATTGCGGAGACCGCAAGCACTGCGAGAAGTAGGATGGTGATAGCTAAGCCATTACTCATTGAGTCTGGCACCCAGTTTTGCTCATCAAGCCAAGAGGAGAGGCGCTGTGAGAGATGAGACATTTGTATCTCAATGGCCTCTGCTTTTTCTGCAATGATTTTTGGTTTGGTAGTATCGAGGATCGGAGGATCTGATTCAGCTGGCATAACGACTGCAGAGACGCTGTGGTATGGAGGAGCGGAACCCAACTAAAATATGAGCTTCGTTGGTGGATTTAGGTGACGTAAAAAGCCAGAGCGACTTTGCGGATGAGGCAAAATTGTGCTCTGACTGGATTTTCGCAATTTTAGCGAGTGGCTTTAACTGATGTCAAACATGCCATAGTCTCCGTCTGGTTTTCTCCAGACGACCGAGGTGACATCTCGGCGTGCGTTTTCGAAGACAACGAAGGGTCGTTCAGTGAGGTCTAGCTCAACGATGGCTTCTTCTTTGTATAGTTTACGAAGACTAACCGATTCTTTGTGCACGAAGAAAGGTGCTGGCTCTTCATCTTCGACCATTTCCTCGGGGAGGGTGTCGAGGAAGTCTGCGCGGTAGCTACTTTGATCGAGGTAGCGGATGCTCTCTTCTCTATGCTTCGGGCTACGGCGTTTGAGCAGGCGAGTTTTTTGCTTCCGCATGCGGCGGGTGATTTTGTCGATGGTGAAGTCGATGCTTTTATACATGTCTTCGGTTTCGGACGAGGCATCAATAACAATGTGGTCAGCGCAAAAAAGGATGATCTCGGCCTTGTGACGACGACTGCCCTCAACGTCTAGAATGGCCTTCGCCTCGATAATGCGAGGGTAGTCTAAATGAATACCGCTAATCTTCTCGATGGCATACTGCCTGAGTGAATCAGTGACGTCTTCATGACGTACGGTTACGTTAATATCTGGGTTTACATTTTTTGTCTGCATAATGAGTAGTCGCAAAAATTTTTGCTTATCTATTAGATAACAGAAAAAGAGAGGATTCGCTAGATCTTTCGGTGCCGAAATTCAAATTGTAGGATTTCCTGCGACGAAGGTTTGTTTGACCTCGAATGCGTCATCAAGAACGGTGAGGTTTGCTCGGTATCCGGGAGCAATTTTACCAAGATCTGGAAGTTTGAGCATTTGTGCCTGGTTCCAAGAAGTGGTGCATACTAGGTCCGCAAGTGGTTGCTCGGTGATTTTGTGAATACGGCGAAGTCCTTGAGGGAACTGCAAAGTAGAACCAGCGAGGGTGCCTTCTTTCCCTTCATCACTGAGCCGTGCGATGCCATTTTTAATTTCGACATTCAGTCCGCCGAGGGTGGTTTCTCCATCTGGTTGCCACGAGGCAGAGACGGAGTCTGTGATGAGCATGAGCTTCTGGAGGGGGACTTTGGCGAAGATGAGCTCGAGCATTTCGGGAGAGAGATGGATCCCGTCTGCAATGAGCTCGAGGTTGAAGCAGGTTTCAAGGAGGCCCGCTCCGACGACTCCAATTTCACGGTGATGGAGGCCGGTCATGGCATTACCAAAGTGGGTGAGAGTTTTTAAACCATACCCTTGTGAAATCATGAGTGTTTGGTAGTTGGATGTGGTAGGTGCGGCGGCGCAAATTGTGCGCATGCCAGGGGCTCGTGGAATGGGGTCTAGGCTGC
>CAZUEC010000482.1:0-1821 GCA_964618865.1 uncultured Roseibacillus sp.
GAATGCAATGACATTGGCGTCGGTTTCTCGAGCTTGATAGGAGAGGCCTAAGGAATCTCCTACGTAGTCCGCAATATCTTGGATGGGACCAACCTGATAGTTGTGAGCGAGAATGACGGCGTTTTTTTCTTTCTTGAGACGAAGAATGTCTTCGATGAGGTCCAAGGCGGCAGGCATGGGGTGAGTTTAAGATTACTCTTCACGAGGGAACAGAGATTTTTTGGGATACTGAAGCATTTTTCGATGAGTTCACAAATGATTGTGAATAACTTTGGGAATAGTGGCGAAAACAGGGTTCGCGATGATTTTTTTTGGGGCAATGTGGAGAGGAGTCGAAGGTTCAAGTTTCCTGCTAATGGGAGGAGGGGTGAAGAGTTGCTTCCCTTTTAAACAATGGGGAAATTGTGATTTTGTTCCTTTAACTCGTTAGTTATTAGCTTTTTTTTGGGAGTGCTGAGTTGGGATATCAACAAGAACTCACAAGTTATTCACAAGGTGAAAGCCTTTTTGGAAAGAGGGTGTTGAGGAGGGTTGTTTCTTGGGAAAGAGAAGGGGGGGGATTGTGAATAACTTGTTGAGAAAGTGAGCAAGGGGATTTGATGCGAGCCTTTCAGGGGACTTTGTGACGGGTTTGACACGAATTGAGGGGAGGTCGGAGAGGGTGAGTTCGCTTCTGTCGACGTTTTATGAAGATAAGCGAGATTTTGCGGCCCAAAGGCCTAGGGCGGGGTTGGGGATGTAGTAGAAGGGGTTTCCGTCGCGATCGGTATTCCAGCCTTCTTGGAGCTTTTCGGGTTCGTAGTATGCGAGTGCTTCTTGGAGGTCGCGGTATTGATAGCCGACGTTTTCGATTTCTTCGCGGGTGAGATGTCCGGGGCAGTAGGTGACTTGGAATCGGTTTTCGGAGGAGCCGTGGATGAGGTGAGCAGCAGCGGAGAGGTTGTTGGCGAGGTCTTGATTTTGGTCGACGAAGGCCATGACTTCTGGGGAGGTGCGGTAGCCGTATTTGCGAATGAGGCGATCGATTTCAGGATCTTCGCCAAATTCTTTCACTTCTGGTGCGAGGACGGTGAGTTGTCCTCCTGTGGCGATGGCCATGCGGGTTCGGTAAATGGCTTTATTGCCGAGCCAAGTGGAATGAAATTCGGTGGGATCGAGATAACAGACGATGCGTTGGGGTTCTTCATCGAGTTGAGTGAAGTTGACTTGTACGGCGAGGTCTGCGGCGGCTTCGAAAGGGGCGGTGCCGTAGCCAATGTAGAGACCACGGGTGGCGAGGCTGCCGTCGGAGCGACTTCCAACTACGGTTTGGATGTAGAGGGTTGGGAGTTTTTGACAAAAGAGTTCTTCTGCTTGATTGAGGATGCGACGGAGGGGGGTGTCGGCTTTCCCCATCATGCGTTCCATGCCATAGGCTGCTCCGATGAAGTGGGATTCGTTGATCCCGGAGACGCCGCCGGTGCCGACGAAGAGGTTTTTGTTGCCGTTGGCCATGCCGATGACTTCGTGAGGAACCACCTGACCGACCGAAATGATCAGGTCGTGTCCACCGTCCCAGACGAGTTTGTTGAGCTGAGCTGGCCAAGGTTTGTTCCAGATGCCTTCGGTGACTTCGCTCACGTATTCGGAGGGGACTTTGCCGATGGTGACGACGTCGTCTCGCCAGCGGTGAGGTCGAAAGAGAGAGTGTGGGACGGAGGGAAACATCTCATCGAGCTGGGGGGCAGGCATGGGGACGTGTGTGCCGAGAGCGGGAAGGATGTCTTTGAGTTTGTCGCCGTAGTAGTTGAAAATTTCGGTAGTCAGGAGACCGGCTCGAGA
>CAZUEC010000483.1:0-1819 GCA_964618865.1 uncultured Roseibacillus sp.
GTAGCGATGAGTTTACAAACGGATTCCGCAACAGCGTGGACGCTCCCATGGAAGGGAGAGTCGCTACTTAGTTTGGGATCAAAGGCCCAGGCCATGTGGGTGCAAGCATCGGTGAGACCGTTGAGCACGGGGACCTTTGCTACCATGGCGTCGGGAGGGGTGAGTTGTTTTTTCCCTCCAAAGGGGGAGAGGACGGTGCCGGCTCCGATGGAGGAGTCGAACATTTCGCCAAGGCCTTTTTGAGAGGCCAGATTGAGGGAGGAGAGGTGCTCGAGGAGTTGGGGTTTCGTTGTTGAGTTGGAGTTGGCTTGAGGGTTGGGTTTGGGTTTGGTGATGGGGGAGTTGATGTGGATGTTGGCGCTGCCTTGGACGCCGTTCGTTTCGATGAAGTCGCGAGTGAGGTTGACGATGGTTTGACCACGCCAAGTCATGGTGAGACGTCCGGTGTCGGTCACTTGAGCGACTTGGACGCATTCGAGGTTTTCTTTGTCGGATTCGGAAATGAAGTAGGCGACGTCTTTTGGGTCGACGACGACGGCCATGCGTTCTTGGGATTCGGAGATGGCAAGTTCGGTGCCATCGAGGCCTTGGTATTTTTTGGGAACGGCATCGAGGTCGATGGCGAGGCTGTCGGCAAGCTCGCCAATGGCGACGGAGACTCCGCCTGCTCCGAAGTCGTTGCAACGTTTGATTTTGTAGGAAAGTTCGGGGTTTCGGAAGAGGCGTTGAACTTTGCGTTCGGTGGGTGGGTTGCCTTTTTGGACTTCGGCTGAATTTTCGAGGGCGGTGTCGGTGTGTTCTTTGGACGAACCGGTTGCGCCTCCGACTCCATCGCGTCCCGTGCGTCCTCCGATGAGAAGGATGATGTCACCAGGTTCAGGGTTACCACGTTGCACTTGGCTGCGGGGGCAAGCGGCGACGACGGCTCCGATCTCCATGCGTTTGGCTAGATAGCCGGGATGGTAAATTTCGGAGACTTGTCCGGTAGCAAGACCAATTTGATTGCCGTAAGAGGAGTATCCATGAGCGGCTTCGAGACAGATTTTTCGTTGCGGAAGTTTGTTGGGAAGGGTTTCGCTAAAGGGGGTGCGAGGGTCCCAAGCTCCGGTGACTCGCATGGCTTGATAGACGTAGGCGCGACCAGAAAGGGGGTCGCGGATACAACCACCTAGGCAGGTTGCGGCGCCTCCAAAGGGTTCGATCTCGGTGGGGTGGTTGTGGGTTTCGTTCTTAAATTGGATGAGGTATTCTTCGTCGGTGGGGTGACCGTTTTTTTCGACGGGGATTTGGACGATGATGGAGGCGGCGTTGATTTCTTCGGAGAGTTCGAGGTTGTCGAGTTCGCCGGATTTTTTGAGTTCTTTGGCGGCGATGATGGCGAGGTCCATCATGGTCTCGGGGCGGTTCGTTTCTTTTCCGTAAAGGGCTTCGCGGGTTTTTTGGTAATCGCGGTAGGTGGTCTGAATGGTGTCGGTATTTTCGCCGAAGGTGACTTCTTCAATTTTGGTGAGGAAGGTGGTGTGTCGACAGTGGTCGGACCAGTAGGTGTCGAGAAGTTTGATTTCGGTGAGAGAGGGATCCCGTTTTTCTTTGTCTCGGAAGTATTGCTGAGTGTGGGCGAGGTCGGCTAAGGTCATGGCGAGTCCGAGCTCGGAGCGAAGAGCGGTGAGGCTGTTTTCGTCGCGAGTGAGAAAGCCGTCGAGAGCAGGAACATCGGCGGGTGTTTTGATGGGTGGGGTGAGGGTGGCTGGGAGGGTGGTCTTTTGTACACATCTGAGGATGCCGACGGCGCCTGCGGTCGGTGTTTGGGGAGATGGGG
>CAZUEC010000484.1:0-1818 GCA_964618865.1 uncultured Roseibacillus sp.
CTTCGGGGTTTTCTGGTTGTTGCTCAGTTTCACCCGCTGATTTTTCTGCAGTTTCAGTTTCTTCGATTTGTTCTGATTTTTCAGTTTGAGTCGGAGTTTCTTCTACTTTGGCAGGGTTTTCTTTTTTTTCTTTTGCTTCTTTAGCAAGAGCGTCTTCGGCTTCTTGTTTGCGTGTTTTGCGGAGGGTGAGAATTTCTTCTGCGGAGAGGGGGCGGAATTGGATTTTTTTGGTTTGGGTTTCCATCCAGGCCGCGACTACTTCTTCTCCACTTTCGACGCGGATCTTGCGCTTGTAGTCTTCGAGGGACATGTGAGCGTAGCGCTCGGCGTGCATTTGGGCGACGGTGGTGGGGTAGCTGTGGTAGTTGGGAGGAGCGAGCCATTGGCCTGAGAGTCCACATTTGGCGACGGAGGAGAAGTTTCCTTTGGGTGCTTCGACTTCGGTTTCAATTTGTTCGTAAAGTTCGTCGAGGAGGTTGGCTTGCCAAAAGTGGCGGACGGCTTCTTCTTTGGTGAGCCAGAGGGAGCCATTGCTTTTGCAGCGGAAGAATTTGGTTCCTTTGGGTGCTTCGAAGGTGACGTTGAAGCGTTCACGGGCACCCATGACGACGCGGGCTAAGTCGAAGACGGAGTAGGTGCGTCCACCACCTTGGATTTCTTTGGAAAGGTTATCGAGTCCTTCTTCAACTGGCATGACTCCACCAATAAAGCCTTCGGGAGCGGGAGTTTCGACGCGAGGTTCACGTTGTTGATTGCGTCGGTCGTTGCCGCGTCGATCATTTCTTCGGCGGTCGCCTCTTTGGTCGTTGCGGTTGTCTTTACGACGATCTGTTTGGCGTCCTCCGTTGTCACGTCGAGGACCTTTATTGCCTTTGCCACGTCGGTCTTTGCCTTCTCGGGGACCGACTTCTTTGGAGAAGTCGCGGGCAGGGGATTTGTCTTTGGCCCAGGCTGGTCCGAAGTCTAGGCCGGTCAAATCAAGGGGGCTTTTATCCGCTTCGCTCATAAAGACTCTTTGGCTACCAGAAATGGCGTGCGAAACCAAACTTTCTCGGGAGTATTTTTTTTGTGGGTTTAGCCCATGGGATAGAGAATCTCTTTTGTGACTTTGTCAATTTGAGCAAGGACTTCTTTGCTAAGTTTTACTCCGGAGGCGTCGAGGATGGGGTCGAGTTGATTTGCTTTGCTAGCGCCAATGATGGTAGAGGCGACGAAGTCATGTTGTTTACTCCATGCGGTGGCGAATGTGACGGGATCGAGTCCGGCTTCTTGGGCAATGGCGATGAAGCGCCGGGTGCTTTCGAGGGATTGGTCGTTGATGAAGCGAGCGGCCATTGCGGCTTGGCGAGGACCGGCGTCGAAGTAGGCGGCGAAGCGTCCATCTTTTGGGATGCGATCATTGTATTTCCCTGTGAGAACGCCACCGGCTAGGGGGGAGTAGGGTATGAGGCTGACTTTTTCGCGGCGGCAGACTTCGGCGAGTTCATCTTCAAAGCGCCGGTTGTTGAGCGAGAAGTTGTTTTGAATGGTGTCGTAACGGGCGAAGCCATGGGTATCGCTGGTCCAGAGTCCTTTCATGAGGCCATAGGCGTCTTCGTTGCTGGTGCCGATGAGGCGGACTTTGCCTTCGCGGACGAAGTTATCGAGTTCTTCTAAAGTGTCCTCTGCGCGCATTCCGTGGTCGGGCCAGTGTATTTGGTAGAGGTCGATGTAGTCTGTGCCGAGGCGACGAAGAGAGCCTTCGAGTGCTTTGCGTAAGTGGATGCGATCGAGGGCGGCTTTGCCGTTGCGAATGGGCGGATTGAACCATCCATGAGC
>CAZUEC010000485.1:0-1813 GCA_964618865.1 uncultured Roseibacillus sp.
GCAACGCCGAAGTTGGCAACCACAACGCCGCGATCGAGACTGCAGAATCCGGAGTCCAAATTCTCAAGCGTCTCCTGACAAACTCAAGCCACAAGAGCCCCCTCCTTCAGAGTCAAACCTTCTCTCTTTGCAAAGAAAATTTTTGGAAAAACAGTAGCTCTACGACCTCACTCCATCTTGCAATCTTCCCAACCCCCTCATAAAATCTCTCCGTGAGCATTACCAAACCTGTTGCGACTCGCTCGCCGCTTTGTGATTCCCCCCGCGAAGAACTAGCCTCCGCCATCACCCATGGTTTTGGAGTGATCGCTTCCATCACCTGCCTCGTCTTCATGTGCCTCGTCGCCAAAGACACTTGGGCCATGGTCTCAGGGATCGTCTTCGGCAGCTCCATGATTTTACTCTACATCTCCTCCACTCTCTATCACAGCTTCACGAGTCACAAGCTCAAGCAACTCTTCCAAATTTTCGATCACTCCGCCATCTACCTCCTCATTGCAGGCTCCTACACACCTCTCACTCTCGTCATCGTTCGTGGCCCCTTAGGCTGGAGTATTTTTGGCATCATTTGGTTCCTTGCCGTCGGCGGAATCCTCACCAAAGCCCTCATGCGTGGCAATCGCGAACACTGGGCCTCCACCGCCCTCTACGTCGTCATGGGCTGGCTCATCGTCTCCATCTTACCTGCCGTTATTCGTCAAATCCCTCCCCAAGGCATCTGGCTCCTTGTCGCCGGCGGTCTTTCCTACACCTTCGGCGTAATCTTTTTCGCATGGCAAAAGCTACCCTTCAATCACGCCATTTGGCACCTCTTCGTCTTAGCCGGCTCCACTTGTCACGCTCTCTCCGTCGTTCTTTACATCCTACAATAGCATAAATCAAAAAAACCCCTTCCTATCAGAGATCTTTTACTCAACCCTCTTTACTATGAAACTTAAGCTACTACTCGTTGCCCTTCTTCCCAGCACTGTCCTTCTCACCAATCTTCACGGAGAAGAAAAAGCGAAACCCAAAAAGCTCTACCCAGACGCGCCTCAAATTCCGGGTTCTCAATACACCGTACACGATACCACGCGCCCCCAACCACGAAAGGTCGAAAGCTCAGGAGCAGTCTCCGTAAAAGCCCCTTCTGATGCCAAAGTCCTCTTCGACGGCACCAACACCGACGCTTGGAATGGCAAATGGCAAATCAAAGACGGCATCCTCATCGCCTCTCCCGGCACCCTCAAAAGCAAAGAAGAATTCGGTGACTGCCAACTTCACATCGAATACCGCGTCCCCGCTGGCCGAAAAGTCAGAGGCCAAGGCGGCGGGAACTCAGGTGTCTTCCTAATGGGCAAATACGAAGTCCAAGTCATGGAAAGCCATAATAACGTCACCTACCCCGACGGTCAGGCCGGCGCACTCTACGGACAATTTCCACCCCTCGTCAATCCCGCGACCAAACAAGGGGAATGGCAGAGCTACGACATCATCTTTAAAGCTCCCATTTCCAAAGATGGCAAAGTCGTCACTCCCGCTCAAATCACCGTTCTTTTCAATGGCGTAGTCGTTCACGCAGCCAAAGAACTGCAAGGCCCCACAGTCCACCAAAAAACCGCCCACTACCCAAAGAATCACCCCGAAAAAGGCTCTATCACCCTCCAATGGCACCGCGATCCCGTCGAATATCGTAACATCTGGGTCCGTGAACTTGGTGACTACGACAAACAGTAAACAATACCACTCAGCTCGTAATTCGTATCCCCCTCTCAGCTAAACGAAACGCGAACCTTTAGCCCACCCTCTTAACGCAAGCCCAACTCGAGCTCGC
>CAZUEC010000486.1:0-1808 GCA_964618865.1 uncultured Roseibacillus sp.
GATTAGCTCCCTTTTCATTCTTCGTACAAAATAGAATGAGCTTCACACCTCGCTTCAGGCTCGACTCTTGACGACTTCGCCAGAAATTGTTGAATAGCTACTATGCGCAAAGGATATTTCATCGTCGCCATTGCAACTCTCTCCCTCGCACTCTTCCTTTTTCTCCGTCAGAAAAAAGGCGAACTTTCCGAATCATCTCCTCAACAGGCCACCGCCCGCCTCGCGTCAAAATCTAATAATTCACCACACTCTGCCCAAGCTGACACCAAAAGCGGATTTCTCAGTAATGGACAATTCCAAGCTCAGCCCAGCTCTGGGATTAAACCCTCTGAGAACTTTCCGGAAGGCGGGACTCATGAACCGGCCCAACTCAAAAATTTCGCTCTTCCTTCCCTGCAAGCGAAGAACGTCACTCTTCGCGAAGCAATTGCTCTCATTCTCCAATCCTATATCGATGTCTGCACGGTCACGAGACAAGAGCCCATTTCCTTCATTGCGAACTTCGAAGGAGACACCGACCAAAGAGTCGACCTCAACCTAGAAGGCTCGCTCACCACGATGCTCTTTCAAGCGGGCTTACGATTCCAATCTCGCTTAACTCACAACGAAGCAATCCTTAGCTTTCAAAGCTTTGCAGACTCAAGCAACGAACCGCTAACGAATGCGGTCACACGCAGCTTTAGAGTGCCTCCAGAATTCGAGAAACGGCTTGCCCGTGTCTTAGGCTTCGAGGCTCCATCCGCAGACAACCCTTTCGAAAACGAGGGCTCAGCCCTTCTCGATCTTTCTATTGCCGAGTTGCTACCGAAGATGGGACTCGCCAATCAAGAAGGAGCCATCGCAAGGTATATCCCTAGCTCAACAACTCTTGTCATCAGAGACTCGCCCTCCAATCTCGAATCATTCACCTCGTTCCTTGAACCCGTTCTTCGTCAAAGTCCCCTTCAATACAAAACAAGCACCCAAATCATCAGTTCACCCACTCCTGTTGATCTCTCATCCCTCCGACAAAGCTCCGATGCCATGGATCCGCTGATGAGGGGAGTCTCTCAAAACGCCGACACTTATATTTCCACTCTTCCCTCGGTCGTCCATCGTGAGGAAGAAACCGCCACCGTCGAGATCACTCAAGAACACAGCCCTTCCGATTGGAGTGGCCTTCGCCTGCAAGTTTCCAACAACCGTTATGGCTTTGGACAACAGCAGTCGATCAACTTTGAATCCCGCCCTAACGACGAAGGGCAGATCAACGGCATCCCCACCCCAACCAACCAATTTGAAGTCGACGAGCTTGGACCCAATTCTTCCTCACTCGTGCACAGCACCCAAACCGCAGAAGGCAACTACCTCTACACCATCGCAACAACCCACTTAATCGATGCCACCGGCCGAGCTTTCGATCCACTCAGCAATAACAATGCTATCGAATAAGAATCTCGCATTTTCCCTCAAAAACTCTGTAGCCGAAACAACAGCCTATTTCGCAGTAACAGGCCGAGAAGAGGTAACAATCACATCTTTATAAGGCTCACAAACCTCACCTGTTTGCGTGAGAATACCCGCCTTCACAAATGTCATCAGAACTTCATCACTACTCATTGTCTTCAAACGAGCATTGAATTTTTTGAGAGCTTCTTCTGGAGAAACCTCCTGAAAAGGGCGTTCGATAGTTTGGCTCACCAATTCAAGATGGGATAAAATAGCCCAGAATGCAACGCACTGAGTACCCTCTATTCTCATTGGCTGGTTGAGGCCTTATACCATTTGAGCAGTTAAATCGTGGTAATGGTCGGAGCACAGCTTTTCGA
>CAZUEC010000487.1:0-1803 GCA_964618865.1 uncultured Roseibacillus sp.
ACTAAGCGGTTTGAGATGGGGAAGTTGGGGAAGTGTGTGGCAGAAGCAGCTGGGGGGGGAGTGATTATTTCGGTGCGGCCTGAGGCATGGCGTTTTGTGGCAGGGGAAGCAGCAGGAGAAGTGAATTGTCTCACTGGGACTGTGGTTAAAACGACTTATTTAGGAGCATTGGTTCAGTATGAAGTGCAGGTGAGGGAGAGTTATTCGTTGCGGGTGGCGGAGATGAATCCGAGAACGGTGAGAGAAGGGAAAGTGGTCTTGCAGGTTGAGAAGTCTGATGTTGTTTTGTTAGAAAAATAGAGGTGAAGAAATGAAGCTTTGGCAAAAATTGACTCTGGTGCTGGTTCCATTGGGAGTGGTGGTGGCTTTGCCTTTGGCTTTGCGTCGAGATGTGGAGGTGGTTCCGGGTGCAGAGGTTCTTCGTTTGAATGTGATTACTCCTCATAATCAGACGATTCAACGTGAATTTGGAGAGGCTTTTGTTGCGTGGTATTTGGAGGAGTATGGGGAGGAAGTTTATCTCAATTGGATTGTGCCGGGTGGAACGAGTGAAATCAGAAGGGTGTTAGATTCTGGATATGAGGCTGCGGAAGAGAATGGGCGAGAGGGGATTGGGATAGATGTTTTTTTTGGAGGTGGTGAGTATGATTTTTCTTCGCAAGCTCGGTTGGGCCGGTTTGTGAAGTTGGATGTTTTTGAAACTCAGAGGGAGCTGTTCGAGGGGGAGGAAGCGGCTATTCCGGCGACGATGAGTGGGGAGAAGTATTATGGAGCGGATCAAGATTGGATTGGGGTAGTGCTTTCGAGTTTTGGAATCATCTACAATGTGGAGGGGGTCGAACGACTGGGTCTGAAGCCGCCAACAAAGTGGGAAGACCTTACTGCACCAGGTTATTTGGGGGCGATTGCGCTGGCAGATCCGACTAAGAGTGGCTCGGTGGCCAAGATGTTTGAGATGATTGTGCAAGAGGCGATTGCGGAGGAGGTGGCTTCTGGGCAGGAGGAGGCGGAGGCGATTAGGAGAGGGTGGGATGAGGGGGTGCGGCGCATTCAGAAAATTTCGGCAAACGCGCGCTACTTTACGGTTAGTTCTGCTAAAATTCCCCATGATGTGGCGCAGGGAAATGCGGTTGCGGGGATGTGCATTGATTTTTATGGGCGCACGTTTGAAGAAGAGAAAAAAAATGAGGATGGTTCTTCACGAGTTCAGTTTGTGATCCCTGAGGGGGGGACTTCGATCAGTGTTGATCCGGTGGCGGTTTTGAAAGGGGCGTCTCATCCGGTGCTGGCGCAGAAGTTTGTGGAATTTTTGTTTACTGAAGAGGCTCAGATGTTGTGGGCCAAAGAAGTGGGGGCGGAAGGTGGACCGAGATTACGAAGTCTGAGGCGTCTCCCGGTTCGGCGTGATCTTTATGATCGAGCGCGTCGAAGGGAGATGGTGGATGGGGAAGTGCTTCCTTATGAGTTAGCGAAGAGGTTTGAGTATCGCGGAGACTGGACCGGCCGGTTGTTTACTCCTTTACGGAGTATTGTGAGGGTGATGTGTATTGATTCGCATCCGGAGCTGACTACGGCATGGGAAGCGATGGTGAAGGCTAACAAGACTGAGGTTGCTGTTTTTGAGAGTTTGGAAGGTGGAGGAGGATGGCCTTCGGTTCGGTATCAAGTTGCTGAGGAGAGGATTCGAGGGGTTTTGAAGGCGGGGGATGCGGTTGCGGTGGTGCGGATGCAGCGAGAATTAGGCGAGTTTTTTCGAGAGAATTATCAGGAAGCTACGAATGAGGTGAAGTGAAGGTTAGACCA
>CAZUEC010000488.1:0-1800 GCA_964618865.1 uncultured Roseibacillus sp.
GCTTGCCCTTGACCCACCAAAGTCAACATGCGCTCATAACCCGTCTTCCGAAGATTATCCACATAATCCTCACCCACCGAAACCCGCCGCAACGCATCCTCCCGAGCCAAAATCATCAAACTCGCATCCGCCCTCAGCACTTGCTTCCCCTGCGAGAGCCGATAGTTATTAATTGCAGCTAAAAGATTTTTCTCCGGCTCCGACAACTCCGCCTCAACAACAGTCCCCACTCCACAAGACGAAAAGAACCCTGTTAATATCGTAACTATCAGAAAATATGCCCCTCTCATCACAACAAAATTAGAAATCCCTTTCAAAAGCTCAAGACTTCTCTCAAAACCAAACCCCATCATTCCTCTCGACCCCCCCTTCCTAACAGATTCATGCGAACCTTAAAATCCATTCTCCTCACTGGTGGCGCCGGCTTCATTGGTTCCAGCTTAGCTCGCCACTTGCTCGAAGAACCAGACCTAGAACAACTCATCATTCTTGATAAACTCACCTACGCTGCAAACCGTGAACACCTCACCCTTCCCGAACAAGATCCTCGCTGCCACTTCATCCAAGGCGATATCTGCGACGCACCCCTCGTCGAAAAAATCCTAGCCGAACACTCCATCACAGGTCTATTTCATCTCGCCGCTGAATCCCATGTCGACCGCTCCATCTCCCAAGCCGACGACTTCATCATCACCAATGTCTTTGGCACCTCTCGCCTAATTGATGCCGCTCGCCAAGCCAAGATCCCCTTTCTCCATTGCTCAACCGATGAGGTCTATGGTCCCGTCGCCTCTCCAGATAAATTAAAAGAAGACGCCCCCCTCAAGCCCAGCTCACCCTACGCCGCCTCGAAAGCCTCTGCCGACCTCCTCTGCCTAGCAGCCAACCGTACTCATGGACTCGAAACCATCATCACACGTTGCACCAACAACTACGGACCTCGGCAGCACCCCGAAAAACTCGTCCCCCTCCTCGTCAAGAATGCCCTCCAAGACGCCCCCCTACCAATCTATGGCAACGGACTTCAAATCCGAGATTGGATTCACGTCGATGATCATTGTCGTGGCCTGATCGCCGCATGGAGACGAGGTAAACCCGGCGAAATTTACCACTTTGCAGGACACCGCGAACGCACCAATATAGGAATGGCTCGCTCCATTCTTGATGCTCTTCGCAAACCCCACACCCTCATCGAACACATCGCAGACCGACCCGGCCACGATGCCCGCTACGCCCTCGATACCGAAAAAGCCATGATGTGGTTCGGCTGGCAGCCTCAGATGGACTTCCGCGAAGCCTTTCCCGAAACCGTCCGCGCCCTAGCCGGCGACAATATCAGCTAAATCCCCCCCAAACCTCCATTTCATTGGCAACTCAAAGCTAAGAAAAACAAAAAAACCCTCATTCGAAACTCGAGCTTGGCAGGATCACACATTCTGGTCTAGAGTAAGTATGGATCTGAAATCCAAAATTTATTCATGAAAACTGCAAATGCCAACGCTCCAGTAACCGTTACCGTCCGACATGAAGAACCCACCGACTCCCTTCGCGATTACGCCTCCTCAAAAATCGACGGCCTCTCTCTAGACTACCCTCGCATCATCGAAGCCAAAGCCATTCTCGATGTTCAAAAAAACCGCCACATCGCGGAAATCCTTCTCTTTTGCGCCGACCACATCGTCATCGAAGCCTCCAGTGAGACCGAAGACATGTACAAAAGCATCGACCAAACCATCGACAAAATCGCCCGCAGAATGCGCAAACATAAAACGCGCTTAATGAAAAAGCACCGTCCAAAAC
>CAZUEC010000489.1:0-1795 GCA_964618865.1 uncultured Roseibacillus sp.
AATAGACTTTTGAAAAATGGTCTAACAGAAAAAAGCCGGCATCACAAAATCTTAGCGCTTAATAGCAAAGCCACGTCCATTGCCAACCGCAGCAGCTTCTTCAATATGAACCCAGCGCATGGCATAGTTCGCACCCCAAGAATCGCTCACCGCTAACTCCTGTGTCGCTTCATTATAACCAATAATCATACAAACATGAAAGTTGTCCTTCACCTCTTCCATTTTCCGAGCATTGCTCGTCGCTTCTTCCGCAATTTTTGCTCCATACGCTTCCCAATCAGTCACTGCCTTCCGTGCCCGCGTACGAGCATTCGCAATCGAGTTGTAATCAGTTAAACTACACATCTGCCACATGATGGGGACTCCTTCATCAATATAACGCTGCACCGTGCGCATTCTAAGAGGATCAACTTTCACATCGTCTGGACGCCTTCCCTTACGGCGAACTATCGACTCAACTTCCTTAAACAATCGTTGCGTATTCGTTCCTCCTCCGGGTTTCGTCCCTCCCGCAACTGCTAGCAAATACATGTCGGCAGGCACTCCCTGATAACGCATGGCTCTCTCAAAGGTAGCAGGAACACAATAACCCTTTGGCCCTTGATTCACCATAGGAATGTTATCGATAAAAACATCACCATTCTCTTCTCGCTTCACATTACTCGCCAAACGCTTCTTGATCTCAGCATCGGGAATACGATCCACTCGACCTCTGTTTTCCGCTTCTTCAACAGAAACGATCAAGAGACCTACATACTCACGTTCTTCTTCTGAAAGAATAAAGGCATGCCCATTCCAGTCCCACCGAGTCACTTTACGTCGATCATTACCTTCACCGTAATACAAGCTCTCCCCTTCTCCTAAGACACCTGTGAGAGCTTTCTTCACCGCCGTCGCATCTTGCTCCATCACACGCTCAAACGTTTCCATCGTAGTGGTCTCTTCTCCCTCTTTAAAGTGATCTTCTCCCGACCCCGCAGCCGAAAAAGAATCACCTTTGTTAGAAAAAATCAGCGACATACGCGCCAACAACCCACGATCATCTCCATAAGCAGCAACTGAATAAGGCCGCGCTCCTAAAAAAGAATAACCCTCGCGAGTGTATTTACGGAAACTACTCGAGTAAGGAGTCTCTGACTCTGGCCGCAAACCTAAACGCCGACCTATCCCTCCAGCTTTCTCGTCCCACAATCGCCAAGATGCTCGAAACAGAGGCTGCCCAACAACTTGATTCAGTTGCTCTCCAATCTCCGCTCGACTTTTCCAATCTTTTTCCCACTGCAAAAACCATTCCTGATCCGCTTTCGAAAGCACTTCTAAAGGAGTCTCAAATTGGTCTCCAATCTCATTTTCTAACAAAATTCTCCCTTCTCCCAACAAAGCAACTGCCCGAGCATTCACCCCTTGCCCATTCCCCGCATTCAATCGCCGCCAATCATTGGCGCCTACCTGCTGAAATGCTAACGAAACAAGGACAAACGAAAGAAAACGTTGATAACAAATTTGCATGGCTAGTAAGAGAACGTTCCCGACACCTTATTCTTAAAAAAAAATTCTTACTTTTCAGAATCGCGATCAATGAAAAAACTCACATTTTCGAGCTCCAACGCCAAATCGACATTATTAACTGTCACTTTTTCAGGAACCTGCAGCACCGACGGAGAAAAATTGAGAATACCCTGCACTCCAGAAAGAACGAGCTCGTTAGCCACCTCCTGAGCGCTTTCCACCGGAACACAAAGAATCGCAAGCTTCACATCATGCTTTACAATAAAAGCCTCCATCTGATTAGTGC
>CAZUEC010000490.1:0-1793 GCA_964618865.1 uncultured Roseibacillus sp.
TTTCAAACCTTAAAAAAACTCGATAGACGAATAGACTTTTGAAAAATGGTCTAATGACACTCGCCCTTCCAAATGGAGCGCGAAGCTGAGCCTGTCCTCCTAAAGCGGCAGAGCGAACTCTCACATGAACTGCCCAGCACTACTCCTCACACTCCGACTCGAATCAGAATCAGTCTCCTTTTCAGCCAGATCACCTCATTCCAGCCGCCCCTCAATAACAAAACAACATTCCAGCCAGAATCCAGAGCCCTATTCCAAACCCCAAATCTAACCACCTTCCCTTCTTTGCATAAAATTGTCGAATTTTCTGATTTTGTAAAAGAACAACCCAACATCCCCAAAGAAAAAGTCCCTCTCCCACAATCGTCACCCAAAGTAAGACCGGCCACCATCCTGCTCGTTCCTCTTTGAGAAACAATGTCGTTATTCCTGCAAAAAAAATGACCACCTTCGGATTAAGCAAATTACACAATAACCCTTTGAGATACCAGTTTCCTTCCCCCTCCTCATCACTTGGCTGCAAACTCTGCTCGCGAAACGAAGCCACAAACCCATCCACCATTTTCCAACCCAACCAAGCCAAATAGCAGGCGGATAACACACTCAAGCCTTTCTCAAAAAATCCCCCACGTGCCATCAGCGTCGACATTCCTCCAATCGCCAGTGCCGCATGGAGGCACAAGCCAGTAACAATCCCCAACCCCACCAACCAACCAGCGCGACAACCATCCTTAAGCGAAATCCGCGTCAACAAGATCATATCCGGTCCCGGACTGAACTGCCCCAAGGCCATCACTCCCGCAAAAAGAGCCCAGTCCATCAGCCATTGCGCCCCCATTTCTCCGTCCGCACTCTACTGCAGCTTAGCTGCTTTCAGATACCTCACGATGCTCGTTTCCTCAGAAGGCGACAACCCCACATTTCCTGCCAATCCCGAAACTTGAGGATGCCACTGCCCCACAAGATCCCCACTCGGTATCTGCGCCTGATGACATTCCACACACTTTCGCTTAAAAACCCAATAACCCTCTCCCATTTCATTAATCGTAATTCCCGCCATCTCAGCCAATTCTGCCTCAGGAAGCGGAATTCCATTCGCGTCCAAGCCTTTACTTGAACACGCACTCATCACCGCCGCTAAAGGAATAAAGAGAAGAAAGATTTTCTTCATAAGAACTCATTAACAAGAGAAAGCGCCCAATTCACCACAATTCCAAGCCCCCTGAGACATGAAGAAAAGAAGCCTGAGAGCCCGAGAAACACAATCCACGCTAGCCACCGCCGCAGAAAGACCCTAAATCCCTCTGGGTGCACGCGCTCTACGTCGAAAAACGACCCGAACACAATCAAACTGCCCAAAGTCTCCTTGCCAACCTGCAAGAAACTCTCGCCCTCCCAAGCTTGACCGATTTGCGCATTCTACAGCGTTACTTCGTAGATGGCCTCAGCGACGAGCACTTTTCCCAAGCCTCTCAGATCATTCTCTCCGAGCCCTTTACCGAAGTCACCTACCGCGAACTCCCCAACGCCCAAACCCTCTTCGCCATCGAATACCTTCCCGGCCAATTCGACCAACGAGCGGACTCCGCCGCACAGTGCATCGCCATTCTTACCGGTGAAAACCCACCACCACTCACCTCCGCTCAAGTCTACCTCTTGACTGGTGATCTCACCGCGCAAGAACTGCAATCGGTCAAAGACTACCTCATCAACCCCGTCGACTCTCACGAAGCCACCCTCACCCTCCCAGCCACCCTCACCCCACCCATCAAAACACCCGCCGATGTTCCTGC
>CAZUEC010000491.1:0-1792 GCA_964618865.1 uncultured Roseibacillus sp.
CGAGCTCGTCTGACGTGACTGTTTTGTCAATGACTCCGACATCAATGTTGTTTCGAGATAATACCTTTTCGACGCAGCGGTTTGCGCGGGTGCAAGTGGTCATTCCATAGAATCAGTAGGATCGAGGGGGGAGAATTTTTTCAGGATTCAAAAAGTTCCTTGAGAGAGACGGTACTCTAACTCTTTTGCGACGAAAGTGGGACTGTGCTACTCTTTTAAAAATGAATCAGGGAATGAAGGTACTTTTTGGGCTCTTTTTTGGGCTCTTATTAGGTGAGCAGGCTGCGCACGGCTTTTGATGAATATTTCAGTTATGAAGTTGGTTGTTTATTTTCTTTTTTTACTCGTTCTTCCAGGATGGTCGAAATATCCGCCGGAGATTAGAGGCGCGAGAGTAGAGACCTATCGTGAGATCGATGATATTGCTCTGAAGGTCTGGATTGTGGGGGAGAAGAAAGAGAATGAAGCTAAGCCCGCAATCGTGCTTTTTTTTGGAGGAGCTTGGAGTTTTGGTTCGCCAGATAACTTGCTGAGGCATGCTCGTTATCTATCGCAAAGGGGGATGATTTGTCTGTTAGCTGATTATCGAGTAGCGAATCGTCATGGCGTTAAGATTGCGGATTGTGTGGAAGATGGCAAAGCGGCTGTGGCTTGGACGCGGAAAAATGCCGATCGCTTAGGAATTGATTCTAGCAAGATCGCGGCTGGAGGGGCTTCGGCTGGAGGGCACCTCGCAGCTTGTTCTGCTTTCGTTCCAGGATTTGGAAATGAGGAGAGGCCTGATGCTCTCTTACTCTTTAATCCCGCTTTGATTCTTTCTCCATTTAAAGGAGAAGATTTTGGTTATGATAAGCGTTTGAGTGCGGGAATGGTGGGTGCGGACCCTGAGGCGATTTCTCCGATTCATCATCTCACAGAGAAGGCTCCTCCTACTTGGATCACTCATGGTGATCTGGATACAATTGTTCCGATTAAAATGGTGAAGACCTTTCGCGATGAAATGAAGGAGAGGGGTGCTATTTGCGAGCTGTTGGTGGCCGGCTTTATGCCTCATGCTTTTCACTATCGTGATCCATGGTTTACGAAAGTGATGTCGGGAGCGGAGCGTTTCTTTGAAAGTTTAGGTTGGTTACGAAGAGAGTAAGCCGCGATGGAGTTGTGGGGTATGCGCGGTGTGGTCGTCTAGTTGGAGGGGTTGAGGGGGCTTTTTAGAGATTTCCCTTTTTTGCAAGAGTCAGGAGGCTCTGTAGGCTGAGAACTTTCACAGGTTGATCGAGATTTAGATGTCGGTCTAAACCGCCGGAGAGGTAGAATTTTTTGAGGGTCCAACCTTCTCCCCCGAGGACGAGGTAGGCGGAATGATGGCTTCCTCGGGCTTGTTTGAGAGCTTCGGAGAGGCAAATGAGCTCATAGGGAACTTTTTGTTCTGCAGTGCCAGAGCTCTGTTGCCACTTGAGTGAGATCAGTGATGATTTTTCGTTTTTCTTGGCGATGAGGTCGATGAGGTGTTTGCGGCCATTGGGTCGGGTTCCGACCTGAGTTTGTTCGGTTATTTCGAATCCGAGCTTTTCTAGGGCGATCTTTACTTCGTGCTCAAATTCTTTGCCGGTCGAGGTGTTACGACTGGTTTTTTGAGTTGGTAAATCCTGAGCGAGGCAGAACTCGGGGAGAGTGAATAGGAAGCTTAGAATGAGAATGAAACTAAGAGGTTGATTCATAGGGAGTCAGACTATTGATCTTATACCAACTCACCAATCTTTCTGGTGGAATGGAATGCTTTTTGAGTTTTAAA
>CAZUEC010000492.1:0-1790 GCA_964618865.1 uncultured Roseibacillus sp.
TGGAGTTAGAGCCGATGAACTTATACATAACTGCTCCGAGAATTCCGCCCATGATGGGGGCAATCCAGAAGAGCCAGAGTTGTTGCAGGGCAGTTCCGCCAGCAAAGATGGCGACTCCAGTGCTACGAGCTGGGTTTACCGAGGTGTTGGTGACTGGTATGCTGATGAGGTGAATGAGGGTTAGGCCTAGTCCGATGGCGATCGGTGCGAAGCCGGCAGGAGCGCGTTCGTCGGTGGCGCCGAGAATGATGAGGAGGAAGAAGGCGGTCATCACGACTTCGGTGATGAATCCAGCCATCATGCTAAATTTCTCTGGAGAGTGTTCACCAAAGCCATTGGAAGCAAAGCTCCCTACATCAGTGAAGCCATTTTTACCCGAGAGGATGAGGTAGAGGACGCCTCCAGCAAGGATTCCGCCCAAGACTTGAGCCGCGATGTAGGGTCCAAGGTCTTTGGAGTTGAAGCGCCCTCCAGCCCAAAGGCCGATTGAAACGGCAGGGTTTAAGTGACAACCAGAAATATGGCCGATGGCGTAGGCCATTGTTAAGACAGTGAGACCAAAGGCGATGGAGACTCCGACCCAACCGATGCCGACATGCGGGACGCCAGCGGCGAGGACTGCACTACCGCAACCACCTAAGACTAACCAAAAGGTTCCAATGAGTTCTGCACAATATTTTTTCATAACCTATTGAGTAGAGAGAAGTTTGTGAGAAAAGGCCACAAAATCTTAAGTAGGAAGAGTTAAGTAAATAGGAGTGAATTCCTTAATTAAAGGAGGGCTTTGTTCTGTTGTCTTATTGACAGTATGATTGTTGTGATTTTTTAAACTGCTTGTTTTTAAAGAGAAATAAGATATTTTTTCTATCAGGGTGGTTGTTTTTTCTTTTCTAAAAACGAGCTAGCTTTGCGTTTGGTTGCTTTCAGCTAGAAAAAGGTCTAAGCGAGAAAAGGTAATTTAAGCAGACTGAGGGGCTGATAGATTTCGGGTTGCGAGAACTTCTTGAACGGGTTGTCGATCTCCTTTGCAGGAGATTCGACGAGGGGCTTCAAGAGAATTAAGTTCAAAGCCTAGTTCGCGATAAAGTTCTTCGATGCGGGGGGTAAGTTGATTTGATAAGGCGACTGGTCCTGGATGCTTGGCTAGCCAATGCGCTAGTCTTTTTTGATCGTCCCAATTAAATCCTCCTGCGGAGTATGTCGTAAATTCGACATCATAGGGAGGATCCGCGTAGATAAAGTCGTTTTCAAAAAGAGAGAGGGTTTCGAAGTCTCCTAAGCTGAATTGCCAATGGGAGAGTTGGCTTTGGTATTCGAAAAAATCTTGTCGGTAGTTGATTTTGGAGTAACGCCCAAATGGAACGTTGAAGAGGCCAGATTTATTGAAGCGGCAAAGACCGTTGAAGCAGGTACGATTTAGATAGTAAAAAAGTTGTGCGGCTTCAGCGCTTTTTTCTTTTTTCTGCTGAATGAGTTCATTGAATCGTTCCCGGTTTTGATAGTAGAGTTCTGAGTCGTTGGCGGTCTCTATAAGGTTTAGGCTGAGGCCTTGTGCTAGGTGACGGTAGAAGTTGATGAGGGAGGGGTTGGCGTCGTTTAGGAGAGCGTTTTTCGGTTCGAGGCCGAGAGCTATTGCGAGTCCACCACAAAATGGTTCTACGAGGCGCTGATGGGAATGGGTTTTCCAGTGGGAGAGGAGAGTGGGAACTAGCCAGCGCTTTCCGCCGGCCCATTTGAGGGGAGGAGAGAGGGGGCGGGAGGGAGTTTGCTGGGACATCGAAAGGGAAAAC
>CAZUEC010000493.1:0-1789 GCA_964618865.1 uncultured Roseibacillus sp.
GGCGGGAACGTGGGCGGTAGCTGGCTTCCAGGTTCCCAATGAGAAGGAGCGGGTGGCTGCGGTGGGTTCTCTGGTGGGGATGAAGGCGTCTATGCGACGAGTGTATACGGCTAATGAGCAGTTTGAGGTCAAGCGAGAGCCTGAGTTTTCGGATTGGTTAGCGAATCATGAAGAGGAGGGGCAGACATTTCGGCAATATCTGACTGGGAAGCCGAATCGTCCGGGAGAGCATGGGCGAAATACGCTCTACATTTTACCTCTGGGAGATTTTCCAGAAGAGAATTCGCCTAATCTCAAACTTTTGGAGCAGCACATGTCGCTTTATTATGCTCCCATGAGGGTCAGGGTTTTGCCGGTGATCTCGGAGGAGAGTGTTCCTGCTGTGACGCGAGAGAATGGTCTTACGGGGCAGTTGCAATGGCATACCGGAGAGATGTTGCGTTGGCTTCGAAGTCGTGTGCCTCGTGATTGTTACGGTTTATTGGCTGTGACGATGACGGACCTTTACCCAGGGGAAGGGTGGAACTTTGTCTTTGGGCAGGCTTCGTATAAAAATCGAGTGGGTATTTTTAGTTTTGCTCGTTTTCACCCTAAGAAAAATCATGAAGAGGTGGGTTTGCGAGATTCTGATCTCTTGGCCTTTCGTCGTGCGTGTAAGGTTTTAACTCACGAGATGGGGCATATGTTTGGGATCAAGCATTGCATTTACTATGAATGCAATATGAATGGAGCCAATTCGCTTGTGGAGGCTGATGCGAGCCCCATGCATCTTTGTCCAGTTTGTCTGCGAAAACTGCAGGATGCAATCGGGTTTGATGCTATTTTCCGCTATCAAGAGTTGGAGAGATTTTATCAAAAACAGGGTCTGAAAAAAGAGTCGGTTTGGGTCGAGAAACGTCTTGCTTGGTTGCTAGAAAAGTGAGGGATTTTGGAAATAAGATCAGAGTGAAGAGGGGTTGGATTTGGGATGATTTTGAGGAGTGAATTTGAGGGAGGAGATTTCTCGGATTTAAAAATGGAGCTGAGGGCGAGAGGGTTGCAAGGTAGCGGTGGTGTTTCTGTTGATCATTCTATTTTTTGTCATTGCTTTGCTCTACTCATCGGTGGGGTTTGGAGGGGGATCTTCTTATACGGCGGTGCTTGCCTGGCGGGGGGAAAGTGCGGAGATGATTCGTCTGGTTTCTCTTTCTTGTAATTTGATGGTTGTTTCGATTGGGGGGTGGGCGAGTTTGCGCGCAAAACAGGTCAAGGTTTCGTTGTTGTGGCCTTTGTTGGGGGCTTCTGTTCCTGCGGTTTGGTTGGGAGCGCGTTGGCAGATTTCAGAGACTCTTTTTTTTCAAATTTTGGGCTTTGCTCTTTTGGGGGCAGGACAGTTGTTGCTGTTTGGGGTGCAGGAGCGCAAAGAGAAGGTTCTGTCGTTACCTCTTCTTATTTTGTTAGGTTTTGGATTGGGATTTTTGGCGGGAGTAACGGGAATTGGGGGAGGGATTTATCTCGTGCCAGTCCTTCATTTGTTAGGAGCGGGTAAAAGTAAAGAAGTTGCGGCGGTGGGGACTTGGTTTATTTTGATCAATTCGGCGGTGGGGCTATTGGCTTTATCGCGGAGTGCTGACTGGTCTCAGGTGGGTTGGTTACCCTTGGTGGTGGCGGGAGGGGGAGTCTTGGGTGCTCGTCTTTTGCAGGGGGTGTTTGCAGAGCAACTTGTTCGTCGTTGGACGGGGGTTTTGGTGTTGTTGGTGGCGGTTCGGGTGTTGCTTTTTTAGACCGTTTTCCAAAAGTTCGTTCGTTT
>CAZUEC010000494.1:0-1787 GCA_964618865.1 uncultured Roseibacillus sp.
CATTCAACACCTCCTGTTAGAACGCCCTCAAGAATGGCAAAATGACCACTTTGAACGTCAGCTCTACCTTGTTCGCCGCACTCTCGAACAACAGTTAGCCCAAATTCCTAACTTCTACATCCCCACCCTCTCTTCCCGGCTCATTTCCTACAAAGGACTCGCCATGCCCGCTACCTTGCGAGCCTTCTATAGCGACTTACAGGACTCCGACTTCCAAGTCGCCCTCTCCCTCTATCACCAACGCTTCTCCACTAACACCTTCCCCGCTTGGCCCCTTGGACAGCCCTTCCGCATGATGTGCCACAACGGCGAAATCAATACTGTCCGCGGCAACCGCAACTGGTGGGCTTCCCGCGAAGAATTTTTCGAAAACGAAGTTTGGGGAGACGATATTGAACTCCTCAAAGGAGTCATGTTAGATAAAGAATCAGACTCCGCATCTCTCGATCACGCCCTCGAAATCCTTCTCCTCTCCGGACGCTCTCCCGAACATGCCATGTGCATGCTCGTCCCCCCCGCCTTCCGACACGACCTCGAACTTTCAGAAGAAGTCCGAGACTTCTTCCACTACCATCGTTCTTTTGCCGAACCTTGGGATGGCCCTGCTGGCCTCGTCTTCACCGATGGTGAAAAAGTCTGCGCCTCCCTCGACCGCAACGGACTCCGCCCCTCTCGTTACACCCTCACCGATGAAGGACTCCTCATCATTGGCTCCGAATCCGGCACCAGCCCCGTGCCCGACAACCAAATCTCCCAACGAGGACGTCTTGGTCCAGGACAAATGATTTCCGCCAACACCACTACCGGAGAACTCCTCTTCGACCGCGAAATCAAAGACGAACTCGCCTCCAAGCAAAACTACGGCAAGTGGGTCGACGAAAATCGAGTCGAACTTAAAAAGTTTGTTTCCCACAACCCCCACTCACCCACCTGTGAGTTCGATCCCATCGAATTATCACAACTCCAAGTCGCTCACGGCGTCACCTCCGAAGACCTCGACATGGTCTTCCCTCCCATGGTGAAAGGCTCCCAAGAAGCCGTCTTCTCCATGGGCGACGACATCCCCCTCGCCCCACTCTCACGCTACCCACGCCTCCTTTTCACCTACTTCAAACAACTCTTCGCCCAAGTCACCAACCCTCCCATTGATCCCATTCGAGAATGGGCTGTAATGACCCTCGCCGCCGGCTTAGGACGCGAACGAAACATCCTCTCCGAAACTCCAGAACATGGTCGCATCCTTCACTTGGAATCCGCCATCTTATTCGAACAAGAGATCGAATACATCGCCGAACGCTCGGAACACGGATTTAAATCCGTCGTCATCGATACTACCTTCCCAGTAGAAAACGGCTCCTTTGGCTTACGCACCGCAGTAGAAACCCTCTGCCAAGCAGCTGAAAGCGCAATTGACGACGGCGCAGAAATCATCATCCTCTCAGATCGTAAAACCTGCTCTCAACGAGCCGCCATCCCTTCCTTAATGGTAACCGGCGCCGTCCACCACCACCTTACCAAAACTCGTAAACGCCTCCGCGCCTCTCTCGTCGTAGAGACCGGAGAAGCTCGCGACACTCACCAAATCGCCTGCCTCTTCGGCTACGGAGCAACCGCCGTTTGCCCCTACCTTGGCTACGCAACTGCACGCGCAATCCTTCAAGACGAAAAACTCATCAAAAAGCACAAATTTTCGGCAGAACTCACTCCGGAAATCGCAATGGCCAACTACCGCAAAGCACTGGAAAAAGGCCTCTTAAAAATCATGTCCAAAATGGGCATCTCTGTCC
>CAZUEC010000495.1:0-1782 GCA_964618865.1 uncultured Roseibacillus sp.
CATTCCTCTCGTTCCTCTCGTTCCTCTCGTTCCTTTTAAAAAATCCCCCCCATTCCCACCTAGATAACCAACCGAGGAAACGCGCAACAGAGCCTGCTCAGAAAACCTGACTAGATCTCTCCTAAAAAATCTTTAACCTTTCCTAAATACTCGTAAACTCCCCCTCCATGGCAGGCGGGAGATCGTCCAGAAAGCATATTGGCCTCAAAACTACCACCAAACGTAGTCGCACGGCTCGCAAACCAAGAAACACCCCCCTCAAGCGTCGGCCGTCGCTTGCGGAAGCCCTCCGCACCGCCGATCAAGTTGCCCGCGCTCGCTCCAACCGTCGAACCACCGCCCGCAAAGGCCTTCGCACCATCCAAGCTTCCCTCGACATCCCCCTTCCCGAGATTGGAACCATCGATTTCGACGACTCCGAAGAACACTCCCTCTCACTCGCCACCCGAATCTTCCGATTTTTCATAGGGCTCCTCCTCTTCATTCCCTGCGCCGTCACCATCATCACCCTCTTCCAACGCGTATCGGAAACTCAAGCTAAGACCGAAAAAAGCTTCATCAGCGAATTCTGGCACACCACCGAGTTCTTTTACTTCGCCATTGGTTGTGGCATCTGCACCACCTGGCTCTTAAGTGGCGTCCTTCGAAAAATTTGGCTCTACCTTTACGTCCTCGGACACGAACTCACCCACGTCCTCTTCATTTACCTCTCCTTCGGCCAAGTCTCCGGATTCTCAGTAGGACTAGACGGCGGCTACGTAGTCACCAACAAATCCAATATTCTCATCGCCCTCTCCCCCTACTTTGTCCCCTTCTGGTCATTAATCTCCCTCCTCATCCTCACCCCCATTCATTACTTTTTACCCGAACTCACCTATTACCGTCCCTTGCTATTCGGAGTCATTGGGAGCACCTGGACCTTCCACCTCCTCTTCACCTGCTGGATGATCCCCCGCGACCAACCTGACCTAAAAGAGAACGAAACCTACTTCTCTCTCATGCTCATCAACCTCGCCAACATCATCCTCCTTTCCGCCCTTCTCTGCTTCGCCTCCGCTGACCTCGGCTGGCGAGATTTCGTCTACAATTGGTACAACAACCTCCTCGATCTCTTCGTCGAACCCATTCAAATGAAGCTCCAAGGATAACGCCTTCCACTCAATATCCTCTCAAAACTTTCAACCTCAGTGCTTTTCACCTCTCGGCACTTCTAAAAACTCTTCTCCTCTCAAACCGCGAAAACCTTGACTCTCGCTCTCCCACATGCTTAATCCTCCCCTCCTGCGGCGTCGGTAACGTCGCAATCCAACTCGGATTCCCATGAAAAAAGAAATTCATCCCGATTATCATCCCGTCATCTTTCACGATATGACCACCGGCAAGCGATTCACTACTCGCTCCACCGCGAAGTCAGACAAAACCGAAGAAATTGACGGCGTCGAACACTTCATCATCTCGATGGGTATCACCTCTGACTCCCATCCCTTCTTCACTGGACAGAAACAATTTGTCGATACCGAAGGTCGCATCGACAAGTTTCAAAAGCGCTTCGGTGCTACCCGTCGTGCCAAGAAACCCAAGCTCAAGGTGGAAACCGAAGAGGCTCCGGCAGAATCGGCAACGGAAGAAGCGTAAAGCACCCCTTTTCTCTTTTAGTAAAAAAGCAGGGCTCCCTTGGAGCTCTGCTTTTTTTATGAACCACTCCCCTCTCTCCAGGTTCAAGAACAAGGTCCAGGTTCAACAAAGCGTAACGAAGGAATTGGTCGCCTGCCCGCCATCGCC
>CAZUEC010000496.1:0-1776 GCA_964618865.1 uncultured Roseibacillus sp.
TCCCTCATCACCCCCCGCCCCATCGCCTGGGTCACCACCATCGATGGACTCGGACGAGTCAACGCCGCCCCATTCTCGTTTTTCAACGTTTTTGGCTCCAATCCACCCCTCGTCGCCTTCGCTCCCGGCAACAAAGTCCCCGCCCGTAACGGCTCTCCTGCCATTGCTAAAGACACCGCCCGCAACATCAGAGAAAATCGCGAATTCGTAATTCACCTCGTCCCCCCCCAACTCGCCGACGCCATGGTCGCCACCTCCGCCTCTCTTCCCGAAGGCGATAATGAATTACAAGCCGCCGGACTCACCATCACCCCCTCCCTACGAGTCACCCCTCCTCGCATCGCAGAAGCTCCCGTTGCCCTCGAATGCACCGAACACCAAACCATCGAAATCGGAACCAATCGACTCGTCATCGGCATCGTACAACACCTCTTCGCCAAAGACGGCCTCCTCGACCCCACCAACTATCACCTGCAACAAACGGACTGGACTCCCATCGGCCGCATGGCTTCACCCGATTGGTATTGCCACCCCAGCGATTTATTTGAAATCCCCCGCCCAGAATAAAATAAACCTCCACCTTCCCTTTCAAACCAACAACGCCACCTTCTTTCCCGTGAACCCACTCATCACTCCTGCGGAAGCCGATCAACTCATCGCCGCCTCCCTAACTCCTCTTCCCAGCGAACAAATCCCCACCTCCGAAGCCCTAGCAAGAACTCTCCGCCAATCTCTCACTGCAGACCGAGACTTCCCCCCCTTCGACCGCGCCACCATGGACGGCATCGCCTGCCGATCAACCGATCTCAGCTTAAGCCCCCTTTCCATCCAAGGCCTTCACCCAGCCGGCCACCCTGTTCTCGAAAAACTCAAACCCGCCCACTGTTGGCAAATCATGACCGGAGCCGTCATGCCTCCCGATTGCGACACCCTCATCCCAGTAGAAGAACTCACTCTCACCGCCACCCACGCCACCCTCGCAGCCAACTTTCAACCCCAACCTGGACAATTCATTCATCGCCAAGGCTCAGACTGCCTGGCAAAAACCGAACTCCTCTCTCCCAATGTCATCCTCACCCCCTCCCATCTAGGACTCGCCGCCTCCATCGGAGCAACCGAACTTTCCGTTACCCGTCTTCCTCGAATTAGCATTCTCACCACCGGAGACGAACTCGTCCCTCCATCCCAAACCCCCCTTCCTCATCAACTCCGACAATCGAATGGAATCGTCCTAAGAAGCGCCATCCAACAAGCCCTTCCCGCTCACCCCACCATCACTCTACAACACCTTGCCGACAATCTCGACGAAACCACTCACGCCCTCAAACAAACCCTCTTAGATTCCGAACTCATCCTTTTATCGGGCGGAATCTCAAAAGGAAAAAAAGACTACATCCGACCCGCTCTCCAATCCCTCATTGGCTCTCCCACCTTCCACGGCCTCGCTCAGCGACCCGGCAAACCCCTTGCATACTGGAAACCCAGTAAAAAAAATCCCCCTCTCTTCGCCCTTCCCGGAAACCCCAACTCAACCCACACCACCTTCCTTCGCTACGTCTACCCCGCACTACTGCGACTCTCAGGAAGCCTTCCTCCCGACCCCATCATTTTACCACTCTCTCAACCAGAACCCTCTCACCCCACACTCACTCTTTTCCTCCCTGCCACCCTTCAGCCTGATGGCAAAGTCTCTCTCCTGAAACCACAGAATTCAGGCGACTTCACAAGCGCCCTTTCCGCTACCAGCTTTGTCGAAATCCCACCTGGAACAACGAC
>CAZUEC010000497.1:0-1768 GCA_964618865.1 uncultured Roseibacillus sp.
CCCAGCTAACAAAGTTAATAGCTAAGATTCACTAAAAACAAACGACAGAAAGATAGCTTAGTGCTTTAGTTGGATGTCCAAAAGTGCAATTAATTAGAGAATTTTTATTTTCTAAATATTGCAACCCTTCTTTCTGGGGACATTCCTGATTCCATAAATTCAACTTTAGTGAACAAATTTGAATTGGTAATCATAATTCTCTTCAGCGCTTCGTCATTAAACAAATAAAATTGGTCTTGGGTATCAAATTCGCTTACGCCGATAAAAGGCAATTCTCTCAAAATTACTTTTAGCTCCTCGTTCAATTCTACAGTTCTGTTAAATTTGTTATCAGATATGTCTGGATATTCCATTATTAATGTTTCTTTGCACAACGATGCAACCTTTTTAAGGAAAGCAAACGGTTCGTCGAGATGATGTATTACATTTAAGACTAAAACGACATCAAAAGAATTCTCAATAATTGTATCGTCTAATTTTCCGTATTTAAAATCTACACCATCAATGTTATTCACACTCTTTAAAATATTGGCGCCGATAAACCTATGTTCCATTTTATCTATTCCGAGCACATGACTTGCACCTCTTTCTTTTGCTGCAAAAGAAAAATGTCCATAAGCACATCCAACATCAAGTACTGACTTACCTTTGAATGAAATATCGAAAAACAGTGCATCTTCAGAAACTTTCCTGTTTTGCCCTTGAGTCTTTTCGGAGTTCAATTGCATTGATTGATATTCAAAATGAAATTTATCTTTAATCTTTTCTATATCGAGGCTTGAATACTCTGCACGTCGAGAGACAACCTTCTTTAGATTTTCAACTGGAAGATGAATAAACTGATTATTAGAAGAATCTAAATAAGTAACGTTGTCTGTTTTTGTAAAAAGACTAAGGAATTTTGAAATTAAAAGCTCTTGAGATTGTCCGCATAGATGGCTGGTTATGTATTTAGATTCATATTTTTCGGTAGCTCCAAAAATAGGTTCTACTTCATCTCTTAATAAATTTCTTTTAAAAACCTCATCGTCTCCAGCAACTATAAATACTATTTCAAACTGTGAGATGCTAGATAATTTTTCTATTTGATTAGCCGAATTGTTCTTTTCAATGTTTCTTAGGTTGAAATGAACAGTCTTACCCTCAAAGTCAGATAATCGTGTTGTGTCATCAATTTGATTCGCGAATATTACATTGTGATTGTCACACTTTAAAATTTGTCGAATGTATGATGATTTTCCAGCTCCAGAAACCCCAGCTATTATTGTGGTTTTCTTTTCTAGTTTGTGCATAAGTATTAGTTATATTGAGTTGCAGTTATTTATTTGGAATTTCTCATTAATACAAAGATAAAATCCCAGTTAGAGATTAGTTAGCTCGTTTATCGTTGATAACGGACTGTACCCCCCATTTATAATCGCAGTTTTAAGTAGAAGGGTTAATCCGCATTCAACTTCATTATCGGCGTGATGCCATCAATCGCTGAGTGTGGCCGTCCATTATTGTAAGTCCATAACCATCTAACGGCTAGAAGCTGAGCGAAAAGAAAGGGGTCACACGCATTAAGCGGTCAGGTCTTTGATTTATGATTCTTGATATTCCGCTCACCGTAGAATAGTGTAAACCAAAATAGTCTCCCAATTTCTTCAACGTATAACCTCCGCTTTCGTAAGCAGTAACTATCGCATCATTTGTGCTGCTATTTGATTGCTCATAACAATCGAATTCTCTTCGCATTAGTCGCCTTTGTAAGGATTGTTATCGAGTC
>CAZUEC010000498.1:0-1765 GCA_964618865.1 uncultured Roseibacillus sp.
GGGCGGGTCAAAGATGCCGCTATGCGACTTTCGAATGCTCAGCCGTTGCGGATGCGTAAAGATATTACGGTTCGTCTAGTGGGGCTTTTGGGGCAAGAAGATGACTCTGAAATGTTGAGTGTTCTTGCGGAGGCGCTCAATGTTTGGTCTGAGAAGGGAGATGGAGCAGATGTGGTTTTGATTGATTTGATTCAGAAAATGCGTTCCGGAGGAAAGAAGGTTCCCGATGAAATGATGGGCTTTTTGGCTGAACGTAAGTTTGCTAGTGCGGCTCCGCTACTTGTTGAGCTTTGGGCTGATGATGCGATTGGTCGGCAGCGGTTTCTCTTCTCGTATGGTGCGCAGGTGGCTCCTTTGATTACAAAGTACTTAGGTTCGTCTGATATGGTGGTGTCTCGATCGGCAGCTCGGGTTTTGGGGCAAGTTGGAACGAAGTCCGAATTGCCGGCCATGCGTCAGGTTTTGGAGACGACGAAGGATGAGGCTTTGAAAATTTCGCTGCAGCAGGCTATTTCTCAAGTGGAAAGACGGTAGTGCTTTCGGTAAAATGGGAAGAATTTTCGAGGACGAAGGACTGGAGGGGATTCTCTGGAATGGAATGAGAGAGGTTTTTTGAGAGGAGAATCGAGGTTTAGCGGTTGAAAATGTGTTTTCGCCGTTGACGATTCGGTCAGAACGAAAGAAGAGAAGAGGCTAATGCTACGCCAATTTTTAAAGTCAAAAATTCATCGTGCGATGATTACCCGAGCCGATGTTGAATATGAGGGAAGTATTGAGATTCCCGGAAATTTCATGGATGAAGTCGGGTTGACGGAGGGGGAAAAGGTGTTGGTGGCTTCGGTGACATCAGGGAATCGCTTGGAAACTTACGTTCAGCGAGGGCCTGATGGGATTGAGTTCATTATTAATGGGGGAGCGGCCCATCGCATTCAAAAGGGAGAAAGGGTGACGATTATGGCTTGGGGGCTTTCTGAGGGCCCGGTGGTGGCTCAGCGAATTGTGATGAACGAAAAAAACGAAATCATCGATCGTTCAGGAACCTAATAGGAGGCAGGGTGATCTTGTTCGGGAAGATGAAAGCTTCAGTTGGCAATGAAAACGTTCTCTTTCACCGCGGAGTGGCAGAGGACGCAAAGTGAACGCAGAGATTGACGAGTCAGAACTCTCATTTTTGTGATTTTTGGGTGTTTTTCTGCAAAAAACGGTAAAATTTAGGTGATTGAAGCCTCTAATCTCCCGAACTTGATTTGCGCTGTAATAAGAGGCAGTAAACTTCTTTTGACAACTTGGGTTCACATACCCATAGTCCGCCGCCCATGACTTTGGCAGCCGTTTCAACAGCCCTCAGTATTTCCATTAATCTGTTGGTGATCACTTTAGTGGTCATTAGTTTACTGATTATTTTAGTGGTAATGATGCAGCGTCCTAAGCAGGAGGGGCTTGGTGCTGCTTTTGGAGGAGGGATGACGGATCAGTTGTTGGGGGCTGGGACTACGAGCTTTTTACAAAAAGCGACTGTGGTGCTTGGGATTCTCTTTTTTGTTTTGAGTCTCGTTCTTGGAATTTTGGTGGGTCGCTCAAATAAAGCACAGGGTTTAGATACGAAAGCAGAGGTGGCTAGTGAACAAAGTGCAGCTGCGGTTCCTGATATTGCAGATGGGATTCAGATTCCACAAGATGGGGAAGAAGATGAGCTTTTGAAGGCGATTGAGACTGCGTCTGAAGCCGCTGCAGAATCGGTGGTTGAAGAGCCGGTGGTTGAAGA
>CAZUEC010000499.1:0-1763 GCA_964618865.1 uncultured Roseibacillus sp.
GTCTCTGGCAGCTCCTTACGAATCAAGGGCCAGATTTCCTGCTTTAATTGTAACACCGCATCCCAATTCGGAGCGTGGCGAAAATTCCCAATTGAAATCATATGCTCCCGTTCATGAAAAGTAGGAATAGGTTCCTGATCTGGCCTCAACAAAAACGGACAAAAAACCAAAAGGCCTGCTGGCACTTGATACTGAGATATTAGTAATTCCTGTTCGACTTCCGAAATCACCAAACTCAAATCACATCGAAAAATCGCCGCCACTTCTCGCTGAGCCTTCTCAGTAAAGAGCTCCGCCTCTCGATACGACATTCCTTTCTTTACCGCTTCATGACGAGCCTGTCGTAAACTATGGAAATCTTCCATATCCAACATCCGTAACGCCTTCGGACAAGCTTGGGCGACCCGCCATCCAAACTGTTCCTCCATCATGAAGCGGTCAAATAAGACAACGCTTGGACTCAACTCTGAAACAAAGGCGTCAAACGAACTGCAATTGAGAGCAATCTCGTGGGAAAGAATTTCCTCCGTCGCCAAATCACACTCATGCTCACCTCTCGCAGCGGGACTCGCAAAATGAACCTTCCAGCCGTTTTCTTGAAACAAGAGCATCAAGCCCATCATATGGCAACCTGCCGCAGAAGAATTCGGCTCTGGCCAGACGTAACCAATGACTAACAAGGTGCGAATAGACTCTCTCATCTCTCTAGAGGAAAGACCCTAGCACTCTCCGTGAATAAATCACGTGCTCTCCCCTACATCTCTCCTCTTTCTACAGATCACCACCTAGCAACACCGAGACATTGATTTACGGTAAGCGAAGGCTGCAAAATTCGGCAGAGTGCAATCCTTGTGCGCATTCTTCCTGAGCAATGACCTGGTTAATCTCGGTAAGCCAATCTTGAAACGTTATGTCCTTATTGTTCTTGGCACCTCCACTAGTTTGATTATCCGGGTATTGATTCATGGTTTAGATTTCTTGGTTACTTAATGAAAGTGTTTGAGAAAAAACTTTATTCCCCATCACCTAAAAACGACGTAACTTACACTAAAACGACAACGTTTTTCTTACTCGCATTTCCTTCTCAATTCGTTTTGAAAAACTTCTGAGCATACAGCTAACAGAAGGACTCAAATCTCAAATAAGGTTCCTACCTCTCGGCACTCACTTTAATAATTCACGAATTTTAGAAAGCTCGTTCGCAGGCTGTCGAGAAAGAGTCTCTTCGAGATAGCGAGAGCTAGACTTCTTCAAGAGACTTGCGAGCAAGTGTTCGCTTCCACCCTTGCTCATCCCTTTCATGGGCTACCTACCAGTTTCCTCAAAAAGGCGAAGAATGATCTAAAACTTCTCCCATGTGGATTGCTTAAAAAATTGTCTCATTATAGATTCTACATCCAATGATTCAAAACTTACGGCTATTCGTCAGCAGGCTATTCGTCGGCATCTTCTTTTTGGTAAATCAGGCTTCGGGCCAAGAAACTCCGGACCGCGTTATTTTGTTCATCATTGACGGCTTATCACCCCAGGCACCGGAACGGATCGAGATGCCTCACTACAATCGCCTGAAAGAAAAAGGAGTATCTTACAAGGCAATGCATCTACCTTTACCAGGGCATCCAGACAAAGGCCCAGACTACCCATGGAGCTGCTCACTACCTAACCCTATGTTGATGTCTGGAACTCCCTTTGTGGGATTGAAGGGTATTCGTGAAAGCATGATTCAGCATTCATTCGATCCGAAGGAAACCGCTTTCATCGTT
>CAZUEC010000500.1:0-1762 GCA_964618865.1 uncultured Roseibacillus sp.
GTTAGAGAGTTCGATGGAGGTGAGTTTTTTCATGAAGGGACCGAGGGATTCGTCTTTGAGAAAGGGAGCGGTGATTTGATGGTCTGAAAGGTGATCACGAAATCCTTTGGGGACGGTTCCTCGGTTTGAATATAAGTGTGAGATGTCGATGAGAATTTGGCCTCCTTCGAGGCGAGGTTTGCCTAAAAAGGAGCCGTTGAGATAGCGGTTGGTGGATTCTCCGATTGGTTTGGCATTGAGGCGGTAGGAGATTTGGATTTGGGCATGTTCGGGGCTGAGGGAAAGGATGTGGAAATTTTCGCGGAGTTCTTCGAACTGAGGATGGGCTGCGATGGAGAGGTTGAGGTCTTGGGTGGAGAGGATGAGTTGAGCAGGCTCATTGGCGAGGACGGCGACTTCAAAGCTTTTGAGGCGACGGGAAAGGTCATTGAATTCGTTTTCGAAGTGTGTGGGGTCGAGTACGGGGGCGGGTGAGGGGGTGGATTCGGTGAATTTTGAGATTTCGCTCTCGACTCTGAAAAGCGCCCAGATGGTAAAGCCGATGAGGAAGATCATCATGATTCCGGCTGCAATGATGATGGAGCAGCCTGCGAATGGGGAATGGTTGGGCGCTTTTTTGGAGGGTGCCTTTTCTGCGGCGGTGGTGCTACAGCTGTTGTTTGGGCTTGGCATGGAGGGGGGGTTTTAAGAGCAGATTGGGAGAGGCGCAAGACACGAGGGCATTTTTGAGATTTTCGTTTTCGTCATGGCAGGTTAAGGCTCCGGGGATATGGCACGAATTTTGGTCGGTCTCTCCGGTGGCGTGGATTCATCGGTGGCAGCGGCTCTGCTTTTGGAGCAGGGGCATGAGGTGGTGGGAGGCTATATGAAGAATTGGATTAATGAGGAGGGAATTGCGGGCGATTGTCCTTGGGAAGAGGATGTGGAGGATGCTTGTGGGGTGGCGAAGCAGCTCGGAATCGAGTTTCGAGTGGTTGATTTGGTGGATCATTATCGAGAGCGAATTGTGGATTATCTGCTCGCGGGGTATCAGGATGGGATGACGCCTAATCCGGATGTTTTTTGCAATCGTGAGATGAAGTTTGGAGTTTTTTTAGACTATGCTCTTTCGCAGGGGTTTGAGGCGGTGGGGACGGGACATTATGCACGTCGGCGTGAATTGGAGGATGGCACTGCGGCGGTATTAAGGGGGGCAGATCCTAATAAGGATCAGTCTTATTTTTTGGCGATGATGAGGCCGGAGCAGGTGCTCCGAGCTCGTTTCCCGGTGGGGGAGTTGCTGAAGACTCAGGTGCGAGAGGAGGCGCGTCGATTTGGGCTGTTGACTGCGGAGAAGAAGGATAGCCAGGGGATTTGTTTTATCGGAAATATTAAGATGAATGATTTTTTGACTCATTATGTGAAAGATGAGCCGGGGGAGATTGTTGATTTGTCGGGAAAGGTTTTAGGGACTCATCGGGGGCTTCATCTGTTTACATTGGGACAGCGTAAGGGGCATGGGGTGGCGTCGCCGCGTAACGGAATGGCTTATGTGGTGGTGCGTAAGGAGCCTGAGAGTCGGAGGTTGGTGGTGGCTTATGAGGATGAGGAAGGAAGTGGGTTGTATGCTTCGGCTTGCTTGGTTGGTTCTCTTTCTTGGTTGGCTGGTCGTCGGGGGGGTGTTTTGGAGGCGCAACCTAGATATCGTTCTAAGTCAGAGAGAGGTAAGGTGGTGACGAGTGGCTCTGGGCTTCGTTTGGAATTTGCACGACCTCAGCGAGCG
>CAZUEC010000501.1:0-1752 GCA_964618865.1 uncultured Roseibacillus sp.
AAGAAATTCTCTCTCGGCGATAAACGAACGAACTTTTGGAAAACGGTCTAAGTGCTTTCGTAAATCCTATATGAACGTTAATAAGGCGAGAAGATGAAAGGCGATGTTGTTATCCGGATGTCGGTTTTGGTGGGTTTGAATTTGATGCTGATCATAAAAGGAGGTGCCGATGAAGGGGCTCGCGATGAGGGCGTTCAGGTGGCTTCTAACGAAAGTTCTTTTCTTTTTTCTAATTTGAAAAAGATGGGTTCTCCTTCGGATAATTTCGAACTTATAGCTTGGAAGCTTACTCTTCCTTCTGCAGATGAGGTGCAAGAAAAGGACCTTGCAGGTGGTTATGAGGGGGATTTCTTTTTTACAGATAAAAATACCGGAGGAATGGTCTTTCGAGTGTCTCCTCGAGCGGGAACAACTGCAAAGACAAGTTACCCTCGTTGTGAGCTACGTGAGATGTTGAGAGGAGGAGATACTCAGAGTCGCACTACTGGGATTGGGAAAAATAATTGGGTCATTCATACTGCTTCTTCCTCGGCTAAGAAAAAGGCAGGGGGAGTGGACGGTCTTTTGGAGGGAACTCTGAGGGTTGATCAGGTTACCTGTGATGGAAAGGATCAGCATGTGGGTCGAGTTATCATCGGGCAGATTCATGGGAAAGATGACGAGCCCTGTCGTCTTTATTATCGGAAGCTTCCAGGAAATTCCAAGGGTTCTCTCTACTTCGCGAGCGAAAAGTATCGAGGTGATGATGATTGGTATGAGTTGATCGGAAGTCGTTCTAACAGTGCCAGTGATCCTATTGATGGGGTTCCTTTGGGTGAGGTTTTTAGCTACGCTATCGAGTTGAATGGTCGTGATTTGACGGTCAAGATTATGCGTGAAGGGAGGTCTCCGGTCAGTCGGACGGTGAAGATTGATTCCTTGTATCGAGAAGATTATTTGTATTTTCGGGCTGGTGCTTATTTACAAGATAACAGCTCTTCAGAAGATCAGTTTGCACAAGTGACTTTCTTTGCTCTTAAGAATTCACACGATTAGATCCTTTTTTTAGATGTCCTTGTGGAGGTCATGAAATGGCTTTGACCGTGGAGCTTTTGAGTTGTTCGTCAGGTTGCGATTTTTTTAAAGTTCGGGGGAATAGAAGAGAGCGTGTTTCTTCTTATGGGGGATGAGGTTGCCTCCCGTAGGTTAGTTTCATTAATTTTAAATTATGAAAACGTTCAAAAATTTATTGTTAGCCGGTCTCGTTTTCCTTTCAGGAACTCTTGCTGCGAAGGATCCCGGCGCGGTGGCTCTCGATGGCTACTGTCCGGTGTGCTATCTTGCTGCAGGAAAGGCAGTGAAGGGCACTTCTCAGTTTAAAGCTGACCATAAAGGGCAGACTTATTATTTTGTGAAGCAGGAGGCGTTGGATGCTTTTAAGAAGGAGCCAGAAAAGTTTTTGCCTGCTTATGGTGGTCTTTGCGCCTATGGAATGGCGTTGGGAAAGAAGATTGAGTCCGACCCTACTGTTTTCACGGTTGTAGATGGCAAAATTTATCTTAATAAAAACAAAGCTATTGGAGCCAAGTTTTCGAAAGATACCGCTTCTTTCATTACCAAGGCAGATGCCGAATGGAAGAAAGTTGAAATGGCTATGGAGAAGGAGAAAAATGGCTAAGTGATTTTTTATTTTTCGTATCATATGGTTGACCCCTTCGAGCATGTAGGTGCTCGAGGGGTTTTTTCTTTGGGGGGGGGAGTGATTGCTTGAGG
>CAZUEC010000502.1:0-1746 GCA_964618865.1 uncultured Roseibacillus sp.
ATGGTCTAATTTCTGATCTTACCAACAGCATATTCAGAGCCTTACAGCTCACGCTCCTTTGAGAAAACCTGACCGACGGGTTCCGTGGGCAAGGTCTCCTTCCAAGCCTCAATCATCTGGAGCAACTCCTGAACCACCTCGGGCTTATCGTTTTTTAGGTCCGTCTTCTCGTAAGGGTCCATCGCAATATCATGAAGTTCATAGTTTTCTGCATTCCGACTACTCACTAACTTCCAGTTTTTATAAACAACGGCATAGCTAACCCAATGATCTGGTTTTCGTTCAGAAGCAGGCCAAGCTGAAAACGCCTTCCAGAAAAGCGGTTTCTCGCGCAAAGGACTGACCATGCCTTGAAGCGTTTTCACTTGGCTAACACCATCAGGCCGATAGCCCTTGGGGAGCGGGACTCCTGCCACTTCGCAGAAGGTCGGCAACAGATCGACCGCAGAGATTAGCGAAGAGCGATCTACCTTCCCTGCCGGAATCTTACCAGGCCATCGAGCAATAAAAGGAACCCCGATGCCACCCTCAAAAAGAGCAGCCTTATACCCTCGACGCCCACCAGTAATCCCTTTTGCAGCTCCCGTATTCCAACCCGCACCAGTTGCGGTATCATACATTAACTTAAGTTCACCTCCACGAGCAGGCCCATTATCTGAGCTAAAAACAACCAGCGTGTTATCCGCAACCTTCAACCGATCGAGCGTATCCAAAACTTGACCAATACGCTCATCCGCATGCGAAAGGACTGAAGCATAAATCCGATCGGATTGATTCTCCAAATGTCGAAATCGCCATTCATACTTAGGAACAGTATGAAAAGGAGAATGAGGCTCATGCACCCATAAATTGACGAAGAAAGGTTTCTCGTCGACAACCGCCTTTTCGATAAAAGAGATCGCGCGCTTCGCATCTTCGTGGACCGGCATTTGCTCTCCCGAACAATTAAAAGCACCGTAATCATCATACCCATAAATTCCCGGAGCCGGGGAATCTGGAATCATATTATTAGCGAGATGCCATTTCCCAAAATGGGCGGTTGTATACCCCACCTCTTGAAGTAGCCGAGGTAGAAGCGGAGCCGTCGGATCAAGCCAATCTGGCATTCCTCGCTTGGCATTCTGACGCGCAAAAGCAAAATGCCCGTTAATACTGTAACGAGCAGGAAACTGCCCCGTCATCACAGCTGCTCGACTGGGCGAACAAACGCCACTAGCAACCGTAAACCGATGAAAATCAGTCCCCTCCTTAGCAAGACGATCGATATTCGGAGTCTTTACATAAGGATGAGCGTGACAGCTCAAATCCCCCCACCCCCAATCATCGGCAAAGACGAAAAGTATGTTTGGCTTCTGCTTTGCCATCAGAATCGATGGCATTGCCAAGAGACAGAGGAGCACTTTCTTTATCATAACGAAATTGTTCAATACGAAACCCGTAAAAAATCAAGCAGTGGCAACCCAGAAAACCAACGCTCTATTCAATTCATCAAAGGCAAGACCACTATATCAAATAATTTTTTGAACACTAGGGCGCAAAAACTGACGCCACGCCCCGATCTTGAACCAAACTCGTGGCCTTTCCGAACCCTGTCCAAACGAACAAATTTCGCAATATTAAAGATAGCTTAAATATTCACTTTGTTAAATTTTTTGGAAAACACGATAATTTCAAGCAATGCAAACGGTATTTACTTTAAATATTCTCAACACGTATTAACCTTAGAATCTGCAAAGATTATGAGTT
>CAZUEC010000503.1:0-1746 GCA_964618865.1 uncultured Roseibacillus sp.
CAACTGGTCCGAACTCGAAACTTTCCAGCAAAGTTTATCCAAAGAGCAATTTCAAACCAACCTCACCCAAATTTTCGCCCTTCCCAATAGCTGGCAATCCACCATCACCATCGAAGAAGACTCTGCCTGGGTTCGTCACCATCAAGGAGCAGACTCAGGAGAATCGAAAATCACCTTCTCTCCAAAAGCCACCCAGCCCCTCCCACTTCCGCCATTAGAAAGCATGCATATCGCCATCGACCCCGGACACATCGGAGGGCCATTTGCAATACTCGAACAACGCAACTTTCACCCCCTCTCCGACGATCCCGAGCAAATTCCAGTACGCGAAGGAGACCTCAGCCTCGCCACCGCCCTTCACCTCAAACCTCTGTTAGAAAAACTAGGCGCTCAAGTCACACTCGTTCGCAAGACCCCAGAACCAGTCACCCAACAACGCCCCAAAGATTTTCTGCCCCAATTTCACGACCGCACAATGGCCAACAAACTCTTCTACCGCACCGCCGAAATCCGCGCCCGCGCCGCACTCGTCAACGAAACCATCCAACCCGACCTTGTACTCTGCTTACACTACAACGCCGATGCTTGGAACGACCCCAAAAAACCATGGGCTTCCCGTAACCACTTTCACATCCTCATGAATGGAGCCTACATGCCCGCCGAAATCGCTCTCGACGACCAACGCTTCGAAATGCTCCGCCACCTTTACAACAAAAACACCAGCCGCGCCCTCCCCTTAGCTCAAACCATCTCCGATGTCTTCCTTCGTGAAACCGATCTCATCGCCTATCATTACCCCTCATCCGCTCCCGCTCTCCGACTCGACAACACCCGCCCCATCTACGCACGCAATCTTCTCGCAAACCGCCTATACCAAGCTCCCACAATCTTTCTCGAACCTTATGTCATGAACAATCGCGAAACCTACGACCGAGTCCAACTAGGCGACTATGAAGGATTCCGTGAAATCAAAGGCAAACCCCGACGCTCCCTAGTTCGCGAATACGCCCACACTCTCATGCTCGCCTTTGCTGAACATTACTCTCTCCAAGTCCCCTCGCCATGACCCCTCATCTTCTCATCGCAGGCAACGGCTACCTCGGTCAAGCAGTCGCCGACCAAGCTCGCCAACGAGGATGGCAGTTTACCACTCTTTCCAAATCAGGTGATCATGCCGACCACGAATGCGACTTCACCGACCAGCAAACACTACGCGACCTCTCAAAAAAAATCTCTCCCCCCACTCATCTCCTTGCTAGCGCCTCCTCCGGCCGAGGCGGCCCTCAGGCCTACCAAAAAATCTTTCTCAACGGAACGAAAAACCTAGTAGAAACATTTCCACAAGCGCCCCTCACCTTCATCTCCTCCACCTCCGTATACCGCCACACAGATGGCAGCATCGTAGACGAAACCAGTGACTACGCTGGAGAAACAGAAACCTCAGCCATCCTACGCCAAGCCGAAAAAATCGCCCTCGCCGTCCACGGCACCGTCCTTCGACTCTCCGGCATCTACGGCCCCGATCGAAGCGTCATCCTCCGTAAATTTCTCAACAACAAAGCCACTCTCGAAGAAACTCCAGCCGAATCATCTTCCGACCAAAACCTCTGCACCAACCTAGGAATCCGCATTCTCAATCAAATTCACCGCGACGACGCCGCCCGTGCCATCCTCCACCTCATCGAGCACCAACAAACCGGCCTCTTCAACGTCACCGACAACCAACCCACCACCCAACTAGAAACC
>CAZUEC010000504.1:0-1743 GCA_964618865.1 uncultured Roseibacillus sp.
CTCAAGAAATTCTCTCTCGGCGATAAACGAACGAACTTTTGGAAAACGGTCTAATGAGATCTGATCCTACTTGGTAAAGCAGGATGGATTCATTTGTTATGAGGGCTTTCGCCGGGAGCGGGCGGAAAGGTTAAGGGGGACTCCGGGATGGGGGTATTTTTCGCGAATTTGGTTTTCCAAATATTGAGCGTAGTTGTCGGAGAGGAGTCGTTTGTCGTTTACAAAGAGAATGATCTCGGGGACTGGGATGGCTCGGTAGCGATCATTGATGGCAGGAGTACCATAGAGAATTTTGAGGCGTTTTTTGAGAGACTTGTTTTGAGGGGGGGCGTTTTTTTCTAAAGCGAGGCTCAGTAAACGGTTGAGTTGGCCAGTGGTGATGGGGGTTTGCGCTTCGTGGCGGATTTCGTTGATCATTTTGAAGACGAGCCCGAGGGACTGGTTCTTCATTGCGGAGACGCAGGTGAAGGGTGCGTAATGGAGGAAAAAGAGCTCTCGGCGAAGGTGGTCAGTCGCCTTTTCGAGCCGTTCGTGTTTCGGGAGATGAGGGTGAAAGAGGTCCCATTTGTTGGCGACGATGAGGCAAGGTTTGTTTTCCTTTTGGATGGTGCTCGCGATTTTACGATCCATGGCGGTCACTCCGGCGTCGAGGTCGACGACTAAGAGGCAGAGATCGGCGCGGCGAATGGAGCGTTCGCTGCGCATGGCGGAAAAGACTTCGACTGAGGTGTCCATTTTAGAACGTTGACGTAGTCCTGCGGTGTCGATGAGGGTGTGGCTTTCGCCGTCACGGGAGTAGGGGATGTCTACTGCGTCGCGGGTGGTGCCGGCAATTTCGGAGACGATGGTGCGTTCATCCTGGAGGATGGCGTTGATGAGAGAGGATTTGCCGGCATTGGGACGACCGACGACTGCGATTTTGAGACCTTCTCGTTCAGTGATCTCGGCGACTTCACTCATCTTTTCTTGCAAGGGAGCGAGATGTTGGTCCACGAGATCGGCGAGGGCTTGCATGTTGCGTCCATGCTCGGCTGAGGTCGGCAAGCCGCTACCAAATCCAAGGCGAGCGAATTCGGCTCCCGCTTCTTCCTGTTCGCTGTGATCGGATTTGTTGATGATGAGTTCGATGGGTCGTTCGGCTTGGCGCAGCGTTTTAGCCAAGGCTTCATCAATGGGGGTCATACCGGAGCGGGCATCGACAACAAATAGGATGAGGTCGGCGGAGGCCATGGCCAATTCTGCTTCGGTGGTGACGGCGTCTGAGAAAGATTCGTCGACTCCTTCGCCAATTCCGCCGGTATCGACTAATTCGCAAGGAGTCTCGGGCAGGGAGCCGGGCGCGGCGATGCGATCGCGGGTGACTCCTGGTTGATTGTGAACGATGGCAATGCGACGACCTGCTAAGCGGTTGAAGAGAGCTGATTTGCCGACATTAGGTCGACCGACGATGGCAACGGTGAGCACGGGATTAGAGTGGGAGAAATGGAAAAGACGCCAAGGCGGTCTTCAGGAAGGCTTTAACGACGAGGACTGCTTTTGTCGAGCTACTCCTTTCCTCGGATTATTAGGGGAGGAGGCAGAAAGGAGGTGTTTTTTCTTCTGAGAGAGGCTGGAAAAGGAGCGAGGACTCCTACTTGGCCCCTGTATCCTCGCCTACTGCCCAATGCCGACCGTGACGCGAAAGAAGGCCTTTTCGGATTCATTGAGGAAATTGGGAAGAGAGACGGCGACGACTTCGTGTAA
>CAZUEC010000505.1:0-1739 GCA_964618865.1 uncultured Roseibacillus sp.
GTGTTGGGTGGGCTTTTGGTGCTTGTTCTTTTGATTGTGCTGGGGGCTTATCTTTGGCTCCGGAGTTATCTTCGAAGTGAAGGGTTCCGAGAGCAGTTGGCAGGCCAAATCGGAGCTGCTGTTCAGGGAAAAGCGAGGGTGGGAGAGGTTGAGTGGCATGGTGCGGCGATGGAGGTGAAGGAGGTTGAGCTGTTGAGCGCTTGGGCGGGAGAGTGGCTCTTTCGCGAGGTGGACACTCAAATCGATCTGAGTGGGTTTTGGGACAAGGTTTGGATTGTGCCTGAGATTGAGATTCAGCAGGCGAGAAGCCGATGGGATTTGCGTTCTTTAGAGGAGGACGAATCTTTGCTTGCTAGCTCTGAGTTTTCAAGGGGGAGGGCTACTCGTAAAGGGAGGGCTCAAGGGAGGGGGTGGTTTCCGAACCGGGCGGAAGTGCGACGATTGTCGGTGAGGGATTATGAAGGAGAAGTTCTCACGGCAGAGGGAGATTTTTCTTGGGATGGGGTGCGCTTACAAACTGAGCCTGGCAATCAAGCGACAAAACTGATTGAGTTGTCTGGAGGACGGTTGCAAACTCCGTTTTCTTGGGTTCAACGGCTTGATTTAAAAGAAGGAGTTCTTGCGGTTTCGAGTGAAGGTTTGGAGGTGGTTTCGAGTAGTTGGAGTGGAAGGGAGATTGAGCGTTTGGAGTTGAGTGGTTTATTCCATGGTGAGCAAAAGGCTTTGCTGGGGAGTTTTGAAGGTTTGGAGATGTCGGTTCTTTTGCCGGAGAAGTGGTTAGATGTTGTTGGCGGTCGTCTGTTTGGAGAAGTTGATTGGAGTCAGGGTGCTGGTGGGAGTCAGGAGGTTTTGAAAGGTCGGTTAGCCATTGAGGATGGGGTTTTGCAAAGTTTTCCTTTTTTGGATCGGCTAGCGGCTTATGCGGGGACGGCTCGGATGAAGCGTTTGAGCTTTGAGAAAGCGATGGTGAATTTTCGAAAGGAAGGGGAGAGGCTGATGATAGAAGATTTGGTGTTATTTGATGAGGGTTTGTTGTGTGTGGAGGGGGAGTTGTTGGTTGAGGGGAGGGCTTTGTCGGGGCAATTGCAGGTGGGAGTGCCGCCGGGGCTTTTAGCCCATATTCCGGGGGCTGAGGAGAAGGTGTTTTTGCCGGGTAAGCAGGGATTGCGATGGGCGCCGGTTCAAATCTCGGGCACTTGGGAGAGACCGAGGGAAGATTTGAGCGAACGGATGATTCGAGCGGCTGGTGAGCGGATGTTTGAGTTGATTCCGGAGACTGGTCAGTGGGCGCTTCGCTATATGGATGAGGCTCTAGACCAAGGAACGGCTCTGCTCTTAGAGGGGCAGGAGTTTATGTTAGAAGAGGGAGGGCAAGCGGTTCAAGAGGTGATTGAACAGGGTAGTGGGGTGGTGGAAGAGGGAGTGAAGACTGGGTTTGGAATTCTAAATGGATTGAATGGAATTCTTGGGGGAGAGGAAGAGTAGTGCTGGGGTCTTTTTGAGGGGGGGTTGGCGAGAAGGTGGTTAGACCATTTTTCAAAAGTCTATTCGTCTATCGAGTTTTTTTAAGGTTTGAAAGTGAGCTTTCTACGAAAGGAAATCGTTAAATTCCGGAGAGAATTTCTCGATGGCAGCGTTGCTCGGCGGTCATTGGTCCCGTCTAAATCCTAACAGAAGCGGAGCGAGCCCAAGCTCGCGGTCCATCCCCCTCAGTGGTCACTGTATTTCGAACCCGTGTA
>CAZUEC010000506.1:0-1738 GCA_964618865.1 uncultured Roseibacillus sp.
CCGAAGGAGAGATTACGATCGTTTCGTTGTTCAACGGGAGCTTTGTAGGAGATGTTCTTTTTCATGCGCTACCTGGGGCGAATGTCACGTTATCAAATCTCACGCTCGCGAATGTTTTGCAGGCAGTTCTCAATGAAGGAGAAGTGGAACTCTCGAATTGCTTGATCCAAGATTGTGAAGACGTTGCTGTCTTGAACCGAATGGGAGGCAGGTTCGAAAGTTCGAACTGCATTTTTCAGAATAACAGACGAGCGATCGTCAATGAGAACGGAGTGATGATCATTTCGGCTTCTCTTTTGACTGGGAGCTCTCGAGCGATTACCAACGAGAGCGAAGGGATCATGAATCTTGTCTCTTCGACCCTTGAGGACAACCGAGTTGAGTCTAGTTCGAGTGTGTCTGGGTCAAACGTTCAAGGTAGCATAACTCAGTCTTCCCCTGGGATCGTGAATAGGGGAACGATGTCGATTGGGAATTCAACTTTTAGTAATAATCTCCTCAGTGCCGTTTTTTCTGCTCAGCTGAGCGGAGAAGGAGCAAGTGTGGTAGGAAGTGCTACTGCGCGGGGTGGAGCAATCTTCAATGCGAGCACTGGCAGTTTAGATATTGTGAACTCTACGTTTCATGGGAATGCCGCTTTTAGTAGCGCAACCGCAACAGGCCCCAATGGATTTAGTGCAGATTTAGTTGAGACCTCTCAGGGAGGGGCGATTTATAATGAAGGAGATCTTTTGCTTGCGAGTTCTACCTTGTCTGGAAATTCTTCAATAGGAAACTCCTCGAATGGAGGAGCTGGCGGTGGGATATTCAATGATGGGATGTTGGTGTTTCAGAATTCTATCGTGGCGAATAATGTAGTTGGAAGTGGCGTTCGGGATGTTTCTGTAGGGAGTAATTCGCAGTTTTTTGTTCAAGGAATTAATTTGTTTAGTACTCCCAATACGGGAGGGGCCAGTGATTTGTTTGTTGAGAATCCAGTCGACATTTTTGCCAGTCTCGAAACGGTGACCACGCCTGGGGGGCAAACGATTCAAGCTGGTGCTCTTGCAGACAATGGAGGTCCGGTACAGACCGTTCTGATTAGAGAAGGAGGAGCGGCCCATGAGATGGGAGAGGGTGTAATTAATGATGCTTTCGATTTTGATGGTGATTCTGATGTGAGTGAGCCCATTCCAATCGATGCGAGAGGGGAGCCAAGAATACAAGGTCTCATTGATATCGGAGCAGTTGAACTATCCACTGAAATCTTGGGTGGAGGTTCTTTCGAGGATGATGATGATGGAGATGGTATCGTCAATGGGGTTGAGATTGCACTAGGGACTAATCCGAATGTTCCTGATTTAAATAATCCGAGGAATCTTACTACGCCTGTAGTTAATAGCGAAGGAGTCGCTACCTTGTCTTTCGGACGAAACTTAGAAGCTCCAGCGGGAACGGAATGGGTCCTTTCTCGTTCACTTTCTCTCCAAGAGGCTTTTGAACCAGTCTTTGTATTTGATGGTTCAGTAGTGACTTTTGAAGGAGCGGGAATCACCTCTCAGGTCAGCGCGGAGTCTTTTGAGGTTTCTGATGCTGAGAGAACACGGGCTTTCTATCGATTTGAGGCGCGACAGTGATGAATTTTGAGCAGCCCGACTGTGGCTTTTCATGAATGAGATCGTCCGCTGGCGGAGCCGGAACAGTTGGAGAGGCTCTGAGCTTTTGGTCAGAGCAAGAGAAACTCTTGAATTGGCAGGAT
>CAZUEC010000507.1:0-1738 GCA_964618865.1 uncultured Roseibacillus sp.
TAACGATAAAACTCAACATCGCAATCAATGAAGTGCCATCCCCGATCTAAATAGATTCCAATCACCCGCAAACTTCCACTGAAACCATTGTCTTTTTCTATCTCTTCTCCACCTCAGCCTCACGAGTCAGAAAAACCTCAAATGGCATTGTATCCATCGCCAAGCTCCTAGAAACATTGAACGTAAAGTACCCTCGAAAAACAATGATCTGATCAGGTTCGTAACCCTCTAAACGAACTCGTATAGTCTCCCCCCAATCCATTTGACCCCAAATCTCCTGACTACTCTCAGGCACCTCCACCTGCAGCACTTCCCCCTGCCTAATTTTTCCAACCTCAACTCCATCAACTCGTATCCCCAGTGCACGAAAGATCCCATAAAAACCTTTCCTCCTCTCCACTCGAATCTGCTTCATAAGCTTCGCTTTTAATCACTTTCTCACCAAGTCTCAATGATAGTTAGGCCGACTCCCTGCAACCAAACAGAAAACCTTTCATTGTTCTCACCCTCAACAAACGGCCCTGAATAAACCAATCGACACCTTGAAATACTAGAAATCGCCCGTACCCAAAGCTGACCCCCCAATCACTCGAACCCTCCCCTTCTTACAAAAAGAACAGAAAAACCTCATCAGTTCGTACTCTTCACACGGAAAAACTTGGCCTTACCGAAAATCCAATCTACCAGTCTGCCTATGTTACGCACAGCTGAATTTTCCTACCAGCTTCCCGAGGAACTCATCGCTTCCGAACCCCTCGAAGAGCGCTCTGCCTCTCGCATGCTCGTCGTTCATCGCAATACCGGAACCATTGAGCACAAACAATTCCGCGACTTTCCCTCCTATCTCACACCAGACGACCTCCTCATCCTCAACGACACCAAGGTCGTCCCCGCCCGCTTCTTTTCAAACGATCACAAAATCGAACTACTCCGCGTAGAAGAACTCTCTCCCACTCGTTGGCGTTCCCTCGTCCGGCCAGGTAAAAAAATGAAACCCGGCCGAACCGTCGAAGTGGGAGAAGCCACTGGCACCGTCCTCGAAATTGATGCCGATGGAAACCGACTGATTGAATGGGATCAAAAACCTAACCCAACCTTGGGAACACTCGCCCTCCCTCACTACATGGAACGCGATCCCGCAGAACTCGATCGCAACCGTTATCAAACAACCTACGCCAAAGAAGAAGGAGCCATCGCCGCACCCACCGCCGGCCTTCACTTTACCCCCGAAATATTAGCAACACTTCCACATGACTTTCTAACCCTACACGTCGGAGTCGGCACCTTCCGCCCCGTAAAAAGCGAACTCGTAACCGACCACCACATGCACTCGGAGAACTACCGGCTTACTGCGGAGACCGCTTCTCGCCTCCGCGCCAAAACTGGGCGCACCATTGCAGTCGGAACCACCGTCACACGCGTTCTCGAACACCTAGCCGCCACTCAAACCAATTACCCACAAGCCGAAACCGGAGCCACCGATATCTTCATCCATCCCCCTCAAACCTTGCAAGCGGTTGACGCCTTACTCACAAACTTCCACCTCCCCGAATCAACCCTCCTCATGTTAGTAGCAGCCATGGCCGGACAAAACCTCATCATGGAAGCCTACCGCCAAGCAGTCGCCGAGCGCTACCGCTTCTTTTCCTACGGCGATTGTATGCTAATTCTCTAAAACTTTTCCTTAGACCATTTTTCAAAAGTCTATTCGTCTATCGAGTTTTTTTAAGGTTTGAAA
>CAZUEC010000508.1:0-1732 GCA_964618865.1 uncultured Roseibacillus sp.
AAGAAATTCTCTCTCGGCGATAAACGAACGAACTTTTGGAAAACGGTCTAGGTTTGGAATAGCTTTGAGAAAAAGAGGGGGTAAGGAGGTTGTTTCTTGGAATTTATGGCTCTCTTTTTTGTCTTCCTGTGGTATTATTTCGAGTGATGTTTAAAGTTTTCGCGCTTTCGCTGTTTTTAGCTCCATTACTTTCTGCCATTCCGAATTCGGTTTTTGGGGGGATTGTGAGTGCGCAAAGTCCATTGGACGGGGTTGATTTCACTGAACCGTTGATTGCGGCTTTAAATGGGGGAGATTTGCTTGGAGATTGGCAAGATGAGGCTTCGGTATCAGGAACTCGTTCGGCTTATCTTTTGGCGAGACCGAAGGTCTTTAATCAGGAGGCGCTCTTGGTGAGGGGGCTTTGGCGGGAGGAAAAGTTGGAGGAAGTTCAAATTACTTTTAATGATGCGGGGTCTTACTTTGGTTATTTTGAGGAGGAAGTGCCGGCGGCTTTGAAGGGGAGAGAAAGGGGTGAGTTTGTGAAGGTGCAGTCTGAGGAGAGGCGGAAGGAGTTCGCGATTTTACACGAAGAGAGCTATGCTAAGATGAAGGAAGAGCTGACGGCGAGGGCTGCTAATGGAAAAGGCAAGGCGCTTCGCTTTGGAAAGAGTCGAACGATTCGGGCTGAGGTTTTGGAGTATCTTTGGGAGGGGGTTTCGGCGCATCTTTTTCATGGTCCAGATCGTCTTGTTAGAGTGACTCTTGGATTGGAGGGAGAGCGTTCAGAGCATTGGATGGATCGTGAGGTTGCGGAGTTAAACGATCGTGAATATGAGCAGTGGTTACGTAGTCGAACGGTTAAAAAAGATTCCGGAGATCAGGTTTTGGAGGGGATGATTGTTGTTCCTCAGGGGTATCGTCCTTATTGTGGGCTTAATACTTTGGTTATGGCTGGCCGTTATTTGGGGCTGCATCTGGATGAGGATTGGCTGGCTTCGGCAGGAAAGTTTCAGAATACGGGTTCAGCAGCAGGGTCACAGATGTTGTCGCTTTATGGTTCGGTGGCGAGTGAGGCGGGGGTGAAGATGAAGCGGCTGAATCAGTTTGATGCGACGTTGGTCAAACGAAGTTTGCGCGATGGTCTTCCTGTGATTGTTTGGCGTCGGTGGTCTCGTGATCGAGATGTGCTGCATACTCGGATGAGCCGATTGTTCTCTCGAGGGGAAGAGGCGAAGTGGGGTGAAGTGGTGAAAAGTGAACTTCCTAACAAGAAATCACCACTCCATGCTTCGGTGATTGTGGGTTTCAATGAGGAGAGGAATGAGTTTCTCTTTTTGGAGAGTTGGGCAAGTTTGAATGCACCCCGAAGAATGTTAGCGAAAGAACTCGAGGCGACTTCGTATCTGACTTTCTGTTTTCAGAATTAGATGATCTTGAAATGAAGTGGGGGGAGGAATGGGAGGTGACTAGTTGGTGAATTTCAGGGCGAGTCCTTTCTGTTTCCAGAAGGACTTGAGTTGGTTTCCAACTGCTTTGGGGTTCTTGAGCAAGGGAGGGGCGATTTGGTGAGGGTCGCTTGCGAGGGTTTGAGTCAGGTAATTTTGTAGTTCCTTGCGACGCTGGGAACCTCCTTCGAGATAGTAGTGAGTCAGGAGGAGTGAGCTGGCGTACTGGCGATAACTTTCTTCTACGGCATTGAGGTTGATGTTTTTGAGCCATTGACGAGAGCTTGTGTTGGCGAGGGTTGTGG
>CAZUEC010000509.1:0-1732 GCA_964618865.1 uncultured Roseibacillus sp.
TTGTGGAGCGGGTGTTTGTGGAGCGGGTGTGGTTTGTTGAGGAGAGGGGGCGGTGATCGCGGTTTGGCAGGAGGGGCAAGGGCCTGTGACCCCGGCAAGAGAAGCGGGGACATCGAGTTGGATCCCACAAGCGGGACAATGGAAGCGAATTTTGTCTGAATTCATACCGAAGGAGGGCCTGAAAGGATTTTCTGGGCTCGCTCCTGTTGGTCAACCCGAGAGTGTGTTCCTCGTGGTTTCTGAAGCTAGGATAAAGCCAAGGTGCCGTCAGCTGCTACCTTTCGGTAAAAACAAGTGGCACGTTTGGTGTGACAACAACCTCCACCCATTTGTTCAACTTCCAGTAATAAAGCGTCTTGGTCGCAATCTGTGCGGATGGTGACGATTTTTTGAAATTCCCCTGAAGTGGCTCCTTTATGCCAGAGGGTTTGTCGGCTGCGGGAGTAATAGACGGCCTCTTGTTTTTCCAAGGTTTGCTTTAGGGATTCTTCGTTCATGTAGGCTAGCATGAGTGGCTCTTTGGTTTTGGCGTCAATTGCGATGGCGGGGATGAGTCCGTGCTCGTCAAATTTGGGCATGAAGGAAAGGCCTTCTTCGATGGCTGCTTTGTCAGTTCTTGGTGAGAGCATGGGAAAGATGAAGGTGATTGGGTGGAGTTTTAGGAAAGGGAAGGTGAGCCTGCTTTAGGAAGGGTCAAAGCATGGAGGGCGGCTTCGATCTCGGGGTTGACTTCTGTTTTGACGGCTTTGGAGGCCATGTGGAGAGCGTTACGAATCGCGAGAGGTGAAGAGGAACCGTGGGAGATGATGACGGTGCCACGGACTCCGAGGAGGGGTGAGCCTCCGTAGGTTTCGTAGTTAGTGCGTTCTTTGACGTTACCGAAGGCTCCTTTGGAAAGGAGGGCGCCAATGACTCGGAAGGGGGTTCGTTTGAATTCTTTTTTAAGCCATTTCGACATTGCTTTGGCGGTCGCTTCGCAGGATTTGAGGACGACGTTTCCTGTGAAGCCGTCGCAGAGGCAGACGTCGAGTTTGGATTCGAAGAGGTCATGTCCTTCGACATTGCCTCGAAAGTCAAAGTTGGCGTGACCAGAGTCGCTCATGTGTTTGAGTAGGAGGTTGGCGTCTTTGGTGAGAGTGGTTCCTTTTTCTTCTTCTTCTCCATTGGACATGATGCCTACGACGGGACGTTCGACTCCGAGTACTTTGTGGGCGTAGACGGAGCCCATGACGGCGTAGGTGGCCAAGTGTTTGGCTTTTGCTTCGGGGTTGGCTCCGGCGTCAAGGATGTTGCAGGTGCCGTTTTCGTTGGGGAGGGGAGAGGCAATTCCAGCTCGATCGACTCCTTTCAGAAGGCGGAGTTTAATGGTGGCGGTGGCTACTGCAGCTCCAGTATTCCCGGCTGAAACGATGGCTTGGGCTTCTCCCATTTTGACGAGTTCGGTGGCGATGGAGATGGAGCTGTCGCGTTTGCGCCGGATGGCTTTTGCGCCGGATTCGTGCATTTCGACGACTTGGCTGGCATGGACGATGCGGGCTTTGGGGCTGGTGAGTTGGTTGCGAGTGCAGCTTTTTTGTAAAGCTTCTTCATCGCCGACTAGAATGATTTCCTCGATTTGAGGGTAGAGGTTTAGGGCATCACGGGCTCCAATGATGTTGACATCAGGAGCGTTGTCCCCGCCCATGGCGTCGAGAGCAATAATCATAGCTTTGGGAAATAAAAACGGCGACGG
>CAZUEC010000510.1:0-1721 GCA_964618865.1 uncultured Roseibacillus sp.
GAGCACCGGAGAGGAGAACATGACGGTTCCGTTTGCGCATGAATTTGATGAGGTCAGCTAGTGCTAATACTGAAGTGGCATCAAGGTGACGTGCGTTTTTCAGGCGTAGGATAATGACCTTGAGGTTGGCGTCGGCCGCAATTCTTTGAATTTGAGAACGGAAGAGTTCTGAGGCTCCAAAGAAGAGGTCTCCTTCCACATGGACGATAGAAATTTCGGGGTTTGGGCGAGGGCGTTTTTCCCCTAATTCGCGAAGGTCACCATCATCGTGAACGGCGTATTCGATCATTTGGGGGACGGCCGCTTTTCTGAGAAAGAGAGCGACGGAAAGAGCCACTCCGATAAAAATAGCGACGTGGAGCGGAGTGAGCAAGGTGGCGAGAAAAGTCGTTACTAAGACGAGAGCATCTGAGCGAGTGGAGAGAAGGCAGACGCGAATATTATTGGGTGAGATAAGAGAGATGGCGATGGCGATGACCAGTCCGGCGAGGACGGCCTTGGGGATGAGGGTGACAATGGGGAAGAATGCTAGGAGAAAGGTGGCGCCTAAACAGAGTAAGCCACACATGATGGAGGCAAATGGAGTGCGTGCTCCGGAAGAGAAATTGAGGGCAGACCGAGTTAAGGATCCTGAGGCGGGCATGGCGGCGAGGCAGGCGGAAGCGAGATTGGCCATGCCGACTGAGAACATGTCTTGGTTCACGTCAGGGCGATCGCCTGTTTGAGAGGCCAAAGATTTGGCCATGGCGGTATTTTCCAAAGAGGCTAAGAAGGCGATGGCAAAAGCGACGGGAAGAAGGATGGCTGTTTGGTCTAGGAGATCATGAAGCCCTGTGATTTTTGGAAGAGAGGGGGAGAGGGCGGCGATATTAAATGCTTCAAAAAAGGAAAGGGTTTCTCGGGGTAGGAAAGCGGCAATTGAGGAGGTGATTACGAGGGTGAGAGCAAAGTTGGGGAGTTTCTTTAAGTGTTTTTCTAGTAATAAAAAGAGGATGAGAGCGAGAATTCCTAGCACTGCAGGTTGCCAACAGGTATGAGTTAGGTTTTCGAAAATTTTAGCGACTAAGGTGGGAAAGGTTCGGCCATCGGTTTTTTTGAAATAAGAGGCAATTCCTAGTAAGGGTTTGAGTTGGTTGAAGATGATGAGAGTTGCAGCTCCGGTGATGTAACCAACTAGGACGGATCGAGAGATGAATTGTAGGAGGTCTGCTAGTTTTAAGATGGAGCCAACAATTGAAATGATTCCGACTAGCAGGATGAGAAAAGGGACGCCTTCTGGGCCGAGGGTGCCGGCCGCCAGACTTGAAAAGAGCATGAACGAGGTGGCATTGGTTGGGCCTAGAATGGTGTGACGGGAAGAGGCGAAGAAGGGTGAGATTAAGGCGGCGATGGCGGAGCAAAGAATGCCATTCACAATGGGAAGCCCAGCAATGGTAGCGTAAGCCATTCCCTGAGGGACAGCGAGAAGGGCGACGTTGAGGGCGGCTTTGGCATCCGCTTTGAGTTTTGAGGGGGTGGTGGTCTTCAGACGATGGCGAAGAGGAAGGGGATCGGGGAGGGAATCAAACTTGCTCTGGCGAGTATTGCGCAGGACATGTTTCCAAAAAAATCGCATCGGTTCAAGAGGCTAACAGTGTTAGACCATTTTTCAAAAGTCTATTCGTCCATCGAGTTTTTTAAAGGTTTGAAAGTCAGCTTTCTACGAAAGGAAATCGTCAAAT
>CAZUEC010000511.1:0-1708 GCA_964618865.1 uncultured Roseibacillus sp.
CTCTCAGATCTTCCCAGCTGCGCAAAGCGGGTCCTCCACATAGGATGACGTGAGCTTGTTGAGCGTTCACAACCAGTTGACTACAGCTGATAAATAGGAATAAGACTGCGAGCGTTTTCATGGATTAAATTTAGCGAAGAGTTCTTCTTCAACAAGTGGCAAGTGTGGCCTCTCGGGGTTTCGTTTTTGATTGAAATTTCCCAATGACAGCGTTGCTCCGCAGTCATTGCTCCCCCGCTTTCGCCTAGGCGAGGGTGGGCAGGCGACCAATGATTTCGTCACGCCTTGTTTTTAAACAATTTCATCTCAACCATTTCGGCAATCTCATCTGGAAAACGGTCTGAAAAATTGGGCAAGTCGCAGTCTTTTCTGAAGAGCGTTTTTGATGATAACCTTTGACGTGATTGGAAATGGTCTTGAGAAGGCGTTTGCCCGAAATTTTTCCGAACGGGGTGAGATTGGAGCTTCTGTTTCGGTCTGGCAAGACGGAGTCGAGCTTGTCACATTTTCGCGAGGCTGGTGTGAGAAGGAAGAAAAAAGACCGTGGACCGATGATACTCTGGCTCCGGTGTATTCGGTGAGTAAGGCTCTCGCGGCAGCGACCTTCCTTTTGGTTCTTCAAGAGTCTGGTCTTTCCGCTGAAGATTCGGTTCGACGTGTTTGGCCTGAGCTTCGAGTTGGGCATTTGACTTTTCGAGAGCTTCTTTCCCATCAAGGTGGGCTCCCGGGGGTGGAAGGAGTTGTTTCGGTGTCCGATCGGAGGGCGGTGATCGCAGCTCTTGAAGAAACGGAACCGTATTGGGATCCAGGAATGGCTCATGGTTATCATGCTCGTTCGATTGGTTTTTTGTTAGATGAGCTTTGTGAACGGTTGGGTGAAAAACGGTTGGGTGAATTTTTTCGGCTTTTGATTGGAGAACCTCTTAAGTTAGATTTTTGGATTGGGCTTCCTGAGTGCGAGTTTGATCGGGTGGCGAAACTTTATCCGGGACGATTTATCGTGCGAAAGGAGGAGAAGGCCTTTTATGAAGCGATGCAAGAGGAAGGTAGCTTAGCTCGCAAAGCATTTGGGTCTTTGAAGGGTTATCAGTCTGCTAGCGAGATGAATGATCCTGCTGCTTGGGCTGGTGGTTTTCCGGCTTTCGGAGGAGTCGGTTCAGCTCGTGCTTTGGCGAAATTCTATCAGGCGGTTTTGGGGCAGACGGAACAGGAGATTTTTTCTGCCGAAATACGGAAGTTGTTAGGAAAGCGACTGGTGCAAGATTTTGACCAGGTTCTGACTTTAGAGACTTCATTCACCACTGGCATGATGATGGACCCGGTTATGAAAGGAGGTCAGAAAAAACGTCAGCTTTTTGGACCAAATGAGGAAGCTTTTGGTCAGCCTGGTGCGGGAGGGAGTCATGCTTTTTGTGATCCTCGGACCGGTTTGTCTTTTGCTTATACGATGAATCAGATGGAGCTTGGCCTCTTTCCTGGTGAACGGGGTTTGAGTCTGGTGCGTGCGGTTTATGGGGATTCGCTTGAATAAATCCCAAAAAGATGCATCCTAAGTGGGTCTCAAGAAATTGGGGGCGCCATGGCTTCGACTGGATGTTGGAAAGGATGGCTGCATGTAGAGGTTGATCGGTTGGCCTCTTAAAAAGCCGATCAAAAAACATAATTGCAGACTCTAACGAGCTCGCACTTGCTGCTTAATTGACGGCAA
>CAZUEC010000512.1:0-1708 GCA_964618865.1 uncultured Roseibacillus sp.
TGGGCTGAAGAGGAGTAAGATCGTCTATCCTAAAAAAAGAGGCAGGTTGAAGTAACCTGCCTCTTACTAGAGAATTAGTTTTTTAATGAAGTGGCTTGCAAGGCCATGGTTTTTAGACGGTTCCTCGGCCAATGGAGTGATACTCGATGCCGTGTGCTTTCATGACTTCGGGGTCGTAGAGATTGCGACCGTCGAAAATGAGGGGGGTGCGCATGCGCTTTTTGATTTCTTCGAGGTCCGCATTAGCGAATTCTGGCCATTCGGTGCCGATGACGAGGGCTTCTGCTCCGTCGAGACAGCGATACATGTCTTCACCGTATTTGAAGGTTTCATGAAGATTGCCGAAGCGTTCGGCAGTTCCCATTCCTTGTGGATCCCATCCGGTAACTTCTGCTCCTTCCGCTAGCATGTCGTTGGCGAGTTTGATCGCGACGGATTCACGAACGTCGTCCGTGTTTTGTTTGAAGGCGAGGCCCCAGAGGGCAATTTTCTTTTCTTGGAGAACCCAAAGTTTTTCGCGAATTCGGCCGAGGAAGAGTTTACGTTGGTCTTCGTTGATTGTCTCAACCTGCTTGAGAAGTTCGAAGGGGTAGCCAAGAGTTTCGGAGATGTTGATGAAGGCTTTGACATCTTTGGGGAAGCAAGAACCACCATAACCGAGACCGGCATTGAGGAACTGACGTCCGATACGAGCGTCCATTCCGATGCCTTCGGCAACTTTTTCAATATCAGCGCCAGATTTTTCACAAACGCGTGCGACGGCATTGATGTAAGAAATTTTGAGAGCGAGGAAGGAGTTGGCTGCGTGTTTGATGAGTTCGGCTGATTCAATGTCGGTGACAAGGACGGGAGCATTAAATGGATCGTAAATGCGACGCATCATGTCGGCGGCTTGATCATTATCGACTCCAAAGACAACGCGGTCGGGATTGAGAAGGTCGTCGACGGCGCAACCTTCGCGTAAGAATTCGGGGTTGGAGGCTACGGAGAATTCGACGCCGTCGGGGGCGTAACGTCGGACTGTCTCTTCGACTTTGGAGCCGGTTTTTACGGGAACGGTGGATTTGTCGACAATGACTCGGAAACCGTGTTCGGGTTTTAAGGCTTCTGCAATTTCGCGGGCGACTTTTTCAATGAATGAGAGATCGACGGATCCGTCGGGTTGTGGGGGAGTGGGAACGGCGATAAAAACAACATCGCCATCACGCACTCCATCTTCAGTGGAAGTGGTGAATTTGAGACGTCCAGCGGCGACGTTGCGTTTGACAAGATCTTCTAGACCGGGTTCGTAAATCGGAATTTGGCCAGCCAAGAGGGTTTTGACCTTCTCTTCGTTGTTGTCGACGCAGGTTACTTCATGTCCAACTTCAGCAAAGCAGGCTCCTGTAGTAAGGCCAACATAACCAGTTCCAATGATTGATAATTTCATAATATTAATGGGCGAGAACGCCGGATAGCAGTGTTTTTTAAAAAAATCAAGTCCGGCCTTAATAAATTTCCCTTAAAGAGATGGTTTGCTGTTTAGTAAAAACTGATTTCTAGGGTTTTTCTGAGGAGCAAAAGAAGGACACGAGGGTTTTCCATTCGGCTTCGATGCTAGTTGCTGGATCGGGAGTGGGGCGATCTGCGCGGTGATACCAGTAGGCGGCGTTTCCTAAGTCTCCTTCTTGGCGATGAAGGTGGGCATGAAGCCAAGACCCGTGAGGAT
>CAZUEC010000513.1:0-1696 GCA_964618865.1 uncultured Roseibacillus sp.
AAAAGCATTCTCTTTTGTTCCAAAAGGGGTCATTTCAGGGCACTTTGGGTCAATTTGACAAATCGGCAGAAAAAAGCCCTAACCTCTTAAAAATCAGAGATTAAGGCGTCGAAAAAGTGGTAGCAGAGGGCGGATTTGAACCGCCGACAAAAGGCTTATGAGTCCTCTGCTCTACCCCTGAGCTACTCTGCCACTTTTTTGGTGAGCGGAGGGATTATATTCTCTAGCGCTCACTGTCGACATTAAAATCTCTCATTTCCAGAATCTCACAAGATCACCTTCCGAGGATGAGCCAGGGAGAATTGCAACATGACTCAGACTCCCACTTCCATGCTCTACGTAGGAATAGTCAACAAACTCGTGCCATTTTTCGCCCACGACCACGCAACCTTCCAGTCGCAAATAGACGGTAAGAACAACCCGAATCCATTCAGACAAAACGCACGCTTGAAATAACTCTCGCCAGTCAGCCCGAGAGCGTACATGGTCCGCTTTCGGAATGCGCAAAAAAGCAATTTTGGCACTGGAAGACGGGCGGACTTTTCAAGGAACTGCCTTTGGACACGAAGGAACAACGACTGGGGAAGTTTGTTTCAACACTTCCATGACCGGATATCAGGAAATTCTAACTGATCCTTCCTACCGGGGACAAATAGTAACCATGACCTATCCCCAAATCGGCAACTATGGAGTCAATCCTGAGGATGCCGAATCTGATCAGATCCAAGTCCGCGGATTCGTAGTCGGTGAGCTTTGCGACATTCCCTCTAGCTGGCGCTCGCAACAAAGCCTCAGTAACTACCTCGCCGAAAGCAAAGTCATCGGAATCGACGACATCGATACCCGAGCCCTCACCAAACACCTCCGCTCGGCAGGTGCAATGCGTTCCTGCCTGACCACAGAACTTTCTGAAGAAGAGGCCGTCAAGACAGCTCAAGAATCCGACTCGATGCTCGGAGCTGATTTCGTCAAAGAAGTCACCACCGCGAAGAGCTATCATTGGAACGGCGAATCCCGCCCTTGGACCATCCCTTCCGTCTCACAGGGAATCGCCGGTAATTACCTCGATTTGCCAGAAGCACGCTACAAAATCATCGCTTATGACTTTGGCATCAAACGCAATATTCTACGCCGCCTCCGTCAAGAAGGCTTCGACGTCACTGTCGTCCCAGCTACGACTTCCGCCAAAGACGTGCTGGCAATGAAGGCAGACGGCGTCTTTCTTTCTAACGGCCCTGGCGACCCAGCATCGTTGACGTATGTTCATGAAGAAGTGCGTGAACTCATCGGTCGCACTCCTCTCTTTGGCATTTGCCTCGGACACCAACTCCTCACGCATGCCTGCGGCGGTAAAACCTACAAACTCAAATTTGGACACCGCGGCGGCAATCAACCCGTCAAAGACCTCCGCAACGGTAAAGTCGACATCACCGCACAGAATCACGGCTTCGCGACCGACAGCGAAAACCTTCCCCCCGACACCGAAGTCACCCACATCAATCTCAACGACCAAACCGTCGAAGGCACCCGCTCCACCAAAGACCCCGTCTTCTCCGTCCAACACCATCCCGAAGCAGCCCCCGGCCCTAATGACGCCAAGGACTTCTTCTCTGACTTCGTCAACCTCATCGAAGCGGCTAACACCTAGACCGTTTTCCAAAAGTTCGTTCGTTTATCGCCGAGAGAGAATTTCTTG
>CAZUEC010000514.1:0-1686 GCA_964618865.1 uncultured Roseibacillus sp.
CGTCGTCTCCAGCCCCAGATACAAGCCGCTACCTCCAGAAACTGCTTTCATCTCACAAAATAGTATTTTATTTCAAAGATAATGTAGAGTTCCCACGTTTCCACCTATAGTTTATTACGTAAGCTCCAATCATGGCTTCGCTCCCGGATCGTCCTGAGAACTTATTTTTTTTAACACTGATGCTCACCCAACTCACTCAAGTGAAATTCCTATCGCAGTCCAGAAATGCCAAGAGGCTTCTTTGGGCAAAGGATCGGATGCGAGCGAGGCTAACAACACCCAAAAAGTGGATATCTTCGTTGGCCTTACTCTCTCTTTTTTCGAGCCCTGTTCACGGTGTCGAGAATGAGCTGCGAGACTCGGAGCTTATGAAACAGGTCTCTCAAATGGCCATTGCAGGCTTGTTGGACTACGAAAAAGACATTGCTCCAATTATCGACAAGCATTGCACGAGTTGCCACAACCCCGATGATGATGAGGGAAACCTCGATCTCGAAGCCCTCCTCACCACCAAGGAGGCAAACCAATATCCTGATCTCTGGGAAATAGTCGGCAAGACAGCCCACATGGATGTCATGCCCCCCCTCAAAAGAAAAAAGAGACCGAGTCTGCGTGAACGGGCCTTAATCGTTGGATGGGGGCAGCAGATTGGGTATATGTGGGACCAAGGAATCATGGGCTACGACCCCGGAAGAACGACCTTGCGTCGTCTCAACCGCAACGAATACAACTACACCATCCGGGACCTGTTTGGCCTTCAAATCCGACCTGCCGACAACTTCCCCGAAGACAGCGCAGGTGAAGGAGGTTTTGACAATGATGCCGACGCCCTCTTCTTGCCGGCCCTGCTCATGGAGAACTACCTCGAAGCATCGCTTAAAATCGCGAACACAATTCTTGGCAATTCGACACGTCGCAATGCCTTTTTTCTGGGCTCAAGTAGTGACCTCGCCGGTGCTCGCAAAACTCTCTCCTACTGGGCTCCGCTCGTCTATCGAGGAGAGGTTAAAAAGCAAGAAGTAGATCGACTCGTAAAGGCCTATCAAGCCGCTCGAAAAGAAGGAAAGAGCCACGTCCTTGCGATGCGAGACCCTCTCGTCATGATGCTCATTTCTCCTCGCTTTCTCTATCGCCTCGAGTTGCCCGTTGCCAACGCAGGCGATCGCGTAGCGCTCACGGACTTTGAGTTAGCCAGCCGTCTCTCCTACTTCCTCTGGTCATCAATGCCTGACCCCGAACTCTTCAATCTCGCCAAAAAGGATGAGCTCTCCGAACCTGAAGTGCTCAAGCAGCAGGTCCTCCGGATGCTCAAAGACGACAAGTCTCGCAGCCTCTCGATGCACCTTGGCGGGCAATGGCTAGGCTGGGAAAAACTGCGCGGAAGTGCGAATCCGGATGAGAAAAAATTTCCCATCTTTGACTTCAAGCTGCGCGTTGCGATGTACCAAGAGTCCACCAACTTTTTTCACCACCTCCTTCGTGAAGACGCGAGTATCTACGAATTATTAGACTCGAAATACACCTTTCTCAATGATCGCTTAGCGCAATTCTACGGCATCAAAGGAGTGAGTGGAAGCGAGTTCCGCAAGGTTGAACTCGACAATCCTCACCGAGGTGGAGTTCTCGGCCATGGCAGTGTGCTGGTGGCCTCTTCCATGCCTTTACGAACGAGCCCTTCCCTGCGAG
>CAZUEC010000515.1:0-1684 GCA_964618865.1 uncultured Roseibacillus sp.
CAGCTTGCTTTCCAAGCTCAGGATCGCCTCCGGCCCCAAGACCTTTCGTCAGATTAGGCCCCAGTTGAATCTTCTCCCCAGCAACTGATTGAGCTAACGTTCGCATATCGGTATTCAGCGCTAAGAGCTCAGCCCCTTCCATGCCATCAAGAGCAGCTCGATCGAGCATATTAGCACCCGCTCCTCCGAGACCGATCACTTTTAAAGAAGAAGAAGGAATAGTCTGCTGGCGATTTCGTTCAAATGGGATCATATTGACAGTTCGAATTTAATTCTTAAGAAGGGTTTATCATTCAGAAATTAGTAATGACCAGCCCTAAGCGAGAAATTCGTGGCTGTATTGATTCTCCTCCAACCTAGCAAAACGGAAGAGAATACGAGAAAAACTTCTCCTCCTCTCAATCTCTCCGGCTATTCTCATCGTCATGAAGCAGTCAATAGGTATCGATTTTGGAGGCACCACCGTCAAAATAGGCGTCATCGAAGGAGCAGAAGTTTTAGATAAAGCTCCTCCCATCGCGACTCAGGGCTACCCCGACGCCCCATCACTCATTGATGACATCGCTCGCACCGTCGACTCCCTCCGAGAGTCTTTTCCAACCATCAGCGCGGTAGGCGCGGGAATGCCTGGCTTCGTCGACTTCCCTACTGGACGCGTTTATCGCCTGACCAACGTTAATGGCTGGGTCAATATCCGATTAAAAAAGGAACTCGAAGAACGCCTTGAACTCCCCGTCACTATTGAAAACGACGCCAATGCCATGGCCTACGCAGAATGGAAAAAAGGAGCAGGACAAGGATTTAACCACCTCGTCGCTCTCACTCTTGGCACCGGAGTTGGCGGAGGACTAATCATTGACGGCAAACTCGCGCGAGGAGCAAACTCGGTTGGCTCCGAACTCGGCCATGTCTCCATCGATTACCAAGGCCGCACCGGCCCTTACGGAAATCACGGAGGCTTAGAAGAATACATCGGAAATAATGAAATCGTAGCTCAAGCCCGAGAACGCTATCGCGAAGCCGGCCATAGTCTCTCTCTGGATGACTGCTCTCCCAAAACCCTTTCTAAATCAGCCCAAAAGGGAGATGCAATCGCTCTTCAAATCTGGGATGACATTGCCGAGAAACTAGCCTCAGCCCTCACTTCAACAGTCTTCCTCCTCAATCCAGAAGCCATCATTCTAGGCGGAGGAGTCTCCAAAGCTGGTGATCTTCTCTTCAAACCACTTAAAGAAAAACTATTTTCGCAAATTGGAGACCCCTTTAAAGAACACCTTCAAATTCTTCCCGCCCACTTTGGCAACGAAGCCGGAATGATCGGAGCAGCTAACCTCGCTTTGGAACAAATCTAACAAAAACCTATCAACATCAACGAACGTAACTCCAACTCAGGCGAACTCACTTTTCCAAATCCTCAGACTCACTAAGTCCGTTTTAGAGTCATCGCCTTGTTCCTACCAATTTACCCCCTTTTCCAAAGAAACTCGAATCTACTTTTTGCCAAATCCCTTCTGCCAATTTCATTGTTTATTAAACAGACAATTGCTGCCGCTGCCTCAAAGCAAAACCCTTTTCAATATAGACCAGAGCTATTTTGAGGGCTTCCATGAGCTGATCCGTAGAAAAAAATACTTAGACCGTTTTCCAAAAGTTCGTTCGTTTATCGCCGAGAGAGAATTTCTTG
>CAZUEC010000516.1:0-1684 GCA_964618865.1 uncultured Roseibacillus sp.
AGCCTCGCTGAATTCGAAGAACAAGCCTTACGCACCCCAGAAGCCAAAGCCGCTTTCCGAGAAAAGAAAAAACAACTAGAAGAAGAAAACGGAGTCGCCCTCGCCGACAAATTCGACATCTCCCACAAAGACGCCTCCAAAGCCAAGAAGCTCATGAAATCCATCATGAAACTCGACAGCGGAGTCGAAATTCGCCTCAAACCCAAAGTCGTCGCCAATCCCGAAAAAGTACTCGAAAAAGGCTACGACGAAGATCGTAAAATGAGCTACATCAAAGTCTACTTCAACAAAGAGACTTCCTAAGCTTCGCAAAAAATTACGCTACCGCTTCACACGCGCATTTCCTTCCCAAATACTCCAGACCTGATCCTCATCTGCCGGCTGACCATAATCCGTCAGCAAGGTCGCCGCGAGCGCTCCACTCGCCCAACCGAACTGAGAAGCCTTCTCCATCGACCACTCCCGTAGAATTCCATATAGCAAGCCCCCCACAAAACCGTCGCCTCCCCCAATTCGATCCACCACCCCAATTTCGCGTGGTTCCATCACATGCCACTCATCTCCTGCCGAAACAATCCCTCCCCACTGGTGCACATTCACACTCACCACTTCCCGCAATGTCGTCGCGAACACACTCGTCTGCGGAAACTCCTGCTTCACCCGCCCAATCATCTCCTTAAAGCCCTCAATCTTACCTCCAATACCTTCTCCTCCCGGAGGAGGTCCCTCGATTCCTAAACACAATTGAAAGTCCTCCTCATTACCCACCAAGACATCAGAAAGCGTCGCAATCTCATGAAAGACTCCCCGTAACTCCTCTTCTCTGCCCTCCCAAAGACTCGCCCGATGGTTCAAATCAAAACCAATCCCAGTCCCGTGCTCCTTCGCCTTCCGAGCCACTTCCAAACAAAACTGGCTTGTCTCTGGCGAAAGCGCAGCAATCAACCCCGAAAGGTGAATAAACTGCGCTCCCTCTTCCCCAAAAATCCGATCCAAATCAAACTGCTCAGCCGCCAACATCCGTCCCACTTCACCCGCACGGTCATTCGCCACTCGTGGCCCTCGTGATCCCGCGCCGCTATCCGCCAAATTAATTTGATGACGCAAACCCCACGGTCCACCAGCATCGAACTCCGGTCCTTCAAAATCCATATGCCGACTCGCCAAATTGTCCTTAATCAAGCGAGAAACCGGACTCCCCTTTACAAACGCCGTCAAGACCTTCACCGGTAAGCCAAGATACGAAGCCACCGAACCAACATTCGACTCCGCACTCGTAGCGTGCATCTTAAAGGTATCACTGCAATGAAACGGCTGCCCATTCACAGGCGTAAGACGGGTTCCCATACTGGTTGGAATCACAAGGGCATACTTGGCATCTTTTTTGAGCTGAATCATCGCGCCCTCGAAAAGGCGGCTTCTCACCCTAATGTTCAAGTCAAAAAAAACCTTTCCAGAAAGACCTGAAAAAATACCCTTCTAAAGTAAAATTTTCTTGCGCAAAAGCCTCCTCACAGGGACAGTCGCCGCCCTCGAGGGAATTCACTCTCGATTTCATTAAATTCCGGATTAGCTCAGCGGTAGAGCGGGTGGCTGTTAACCACTAGGTCGTAGGTTCGAATCCTACATCCGGAGCCACCTCCCGAAGACCACCCCTGACGGCCCCTTTTAGTCGGCTTCCCCC
>CAZUEC010000517.1:0-1678 GCA_964618865.1 uncultured Roseibacillus sp.
AAGAAATTCTCTCTCGGCGATAAACGAACGAACTTTTGGAAAACGGTCTAGTTTTGAGGTTTCTGAGGTTGAGAGTTATTGTGGCTTTCGGTTTGTTTCTTCTTGGAGGCGGAGTTGGCCGCAAGCGGCTTCGATGTCGTGTCCTTTTTCTAGCCTGAGGGTGGCTTGGATGCCGCTATTTTTGAGGATGTCGCGGAAGGCTCTGCAGTGGTCTTCGGAAGGACGTTTCCAAGGTAATCCGTCTACGGTGTTGTATGGGATGAGGTTGACTTTGGCTCGAATGCTTTTGGCTCGCTTGGCGAGAATACGGGCTTGTTCGAGGGCGTCGTTGATGCCTTCGATGAGGATATATTCGAGAGTTAGGTGCTGTTTTTTGTGAGTATTCCAATACTGCAGTGCTTCAAAGAGTTGGTCTACTCCCCAGCGTTCGTTGACGGGCATGATTTGGGAGCGGACTTCGTCGGTGGCTCCGTGGAGGGAGATGGCGAGGCGAATTTGACGGGGATGTTCCGCTAGTTTTTTGATTTGAGGAACGAGTCCGGAAGTGGAAATGGTCAGGTGTCGAGCTCCGATGTGGAGGCCTTCGGGGGAGGTGATGAGTTCGATTGCTTTGAGGAGGTTGGGTAGGTTGGCGAGGGGTTCACCCATTCCCATAAAGACGAGGTTGTTGACGCGCGTTCCGGCTAGTTCTTCTGCGAGGAGAATTTGGGAGGTGATTTCTCCGGCGGAGAGATTACGGGTGAATCCGAGGAGGCCGGAGGCGCAGAATTTGCAGGCGAAGGCGCAACCGACTTGGGAGGAGACACAGAGGGTGAGGCGATCAGATTGTTCGCCGTAGAGGGCTGGGGAGGCTGGAATGAGGACGCATTCGACAAAGCGGCCGTCATTGAGTTTGAGGAGAAGTTTACGGGTGGTGTCGGCCGAGCCTTGGGTGCGGGCAATGGTGGGCATTGTGAGCTGGTAACGCTCTTGGAGGGTTTCGCGGAGAGCTGCGGGGAGGTTGGTCATTTCCTCGATACGAGAAACCCGTTTTTTCCATAACCAATCGAGAATTTGGGCGCTGCGATAGGCGGGTTGTCCCAATTCTTGGAAGGATTTGGTGAATTCGTCTATGGTGAGGGAGCGAAGATTGGGTTTTTCTGCCACGGGGGAAGAGTCTTGCTTTGGGTATGGGAAATCAAGGCTGGGTTGCTGGTGAGAGGTTCTTTGTTCAGAACTTTGGTTGAGAGGCTTTTTTACAAGGTCGATTTCACTTGCGTGCTTTCGGTGGAACCATTATGCCCCTTCCACTCCAAACGATATGGGTCAGCAGCATAGAAAAGTTATTAAGCGTCGCCGTCGGAAGAATTACCTCAAGCGTAAGAGGGAATTAGCGAAGACTAATGAAGTTTTTGCCAAGAAGTCCGAGAAGCCGGCGAAGAAGGCGGCTAAGAAGGCGGCGAAGAAGGCTACTAAGAAGGTTGCCAAGAAGGCGGCGAAGAAAGTTGCTAAGGCTGTTGAAGAGCCGAAAGCTGTTGAAGAGCCGAAGGCGGAAGAGGCGACACCAGCTCCTGCTGAGGCTCCGGAAAAAAAGCCTGAGGAGTCTGCTGAGTAAGGCATTTTTCTCAATTCTTTTTGATTTTGACTTCAGGCGACCATCAGGTCGCCTGTTTTTTTGGGGCGGGGGGAGGTTACGGGG
>CAZUEC010000518.1:0-1676 GCA_964618865.1 uncultured Roseibacillus sp.
CGCTTTGCGCGGTTGGGGTTTTTTGATCCCTATTTGGAGGCGAAGCAATTTCTGGGGTCTGACTATTGGGTGTTCTGGGGGCTGGTTTTCGTTGGGATGCTCATCGCTGGTTTAATTCCACTCATTTTATTGGGACCTATGTACTGCGGACTCGGACTTTGCTTTCTGGCTAGAGAACGGGGGCAGCAACCTAGTTTCGAATTGATGTTTAAAGGTTTCGACTATTTCTTAAACACTTTGATTCCCGTACTGCTGTATGGATTGTCTATATTGTTGGTGATCCCTTTCTGCGTGGGCGGAGTCTTTTTGGGCCTGTTCTTGATTGGGTCGGGGCAAGAAGTGCTGATCGTATTGGGCGTTTGTTCGATATTAGCCGGCGTTTCGATTTTGGTTCTCGGTTCAAATTTCGCAATTTATGGCGCGCTGTTCGCTTGCTTTTTGGTTGCAGACTACAAACTGGAAGGCATGGACGCGTTCAACGTCTCTCTTGCAGGTATAACGAAGAATATTTTTGGTTTGTTTGGCACCATGATAGCATCAGTGATTTTGACTCTGTGCGGGATGTTGCTTTGTTACATCCCGGTTTTGTTAATGATTCCGTTGGTGTTTTGTAGCAATTTCATTTGTTACCGAAAAATTTTCCGACCTCGCCCAGCCAAGCAACCTGTAAAAACAGAGCTTCCGACCTAACCGAAGAAAACCATTTACGAAAACAAATTCTAGGATCTACGCCGACCAATGACTCGAACTGACTTTGGTGACATCGTTGTCTTTGACCAAACGGAACCTTGTCCGTACTTGGATGGGGAAGTTGCTCGGATGCCGATGCGCATGCCGCTGGGTCGAGTCTCGCTGTGGCAAACTGATTGGCGGTTGGCGGCCGGTCATCGTCGAACTGGCGAGTTCATCTATCAAACCATGTGTCCCAATTGCAACGCTTGCCAACCAGCTCGAGTCGTCTGTAATGAATATGTGTTTTCCAAAAATGCGAAACGTGTCCTAGCGAAAAACGATCAGCAGTTCGATCAAAAAATTTCAGTGTCGCGCAGCAATCCGGCTCGAATCAATCTATTCAATTTGCATCGCAAATCCCGCGGCCTGTCGACCAACGATTCGGATATCGACCATGAAGGATACGAGTGGGGTTTCGTACGGTCTTGCATGAATTCGTTCGAAATCTCCTACTGGCAAGGCCAAAGGTTGGTTTGTGTGGCTCTTTGTGACCTTGGAAAAACATCTTTGTCGGCAGTTTACACATTTTATGACCCAAAATTTGCCGATAACAGTATCGGGACGTATTCTATTCTAAAGCAGATTCAATATTGCCAGAGGCGTGACCTAGAACACCTGTACTTGGGCTACTACGTTGCCAACTCGCCGCACATGCGATACAAGGCTCGGTTTGCTCCGCAAGAGCGATTGATCGATGGTCAGTGGAAACGTTTCGAAAAAGGCGATAAGTAATTCCTGTCTCGACTACAAACCAACTAAATTTTGATGCCAACAGAGCGTCGATTCAATGAGTAAAAAAACTCCAACAGCTGAACTGCCTATCCCATTGCCGGGAGCCCACCCCGAAACGGGCCAGTGGCGTTCGATGGCGTTTTCGTTTGTGTTGCACTTGATCTTAATGTTGGCGGTGTTGGGGTTTACGTACTCGTCCGGTGGTGGAGGTG
>CAZUEC010000519.1:0-1675 GCA_964618865.1 uncultured Roseibacillus sp.
AGTTTGGGGGGGGTGGGACGTTTTTTTGAGTCTATTGCTGGGATGGGGCCGGTGGTGACTTGGGCGCGAACGGTGACGGATTTGAATGATTTGAATCCCGAAGAGGTGGCTGCGGTGGTTATTGAGCCGTTAATTCAGGGGGTGAATGAAATGCGTCCATGGCCTGAAGGGATGCTTAAAAAGATTCGCGACTGGTGTGATGATCGTGGGGTGCACCTTATTCTTGATGAAGTGATGACGGGGTTTGGTCGTACGGGAGAGCTTTTTGCCTGTCAGGTGGAGCAGGTTTCCCCTGATTATCTTTGTCTGGCAAAAGGGTTGACTGGAGGAACGATGCCTTTGGCGGCGACTTTGACTTCGAATGAGATTTATCAGTCCTTTAAGGGAGAAGGTCGAACTTTTTACTATGGTCATAGTTACACTGCTAACCCACTAGGATGTGCAGTTGCTTTAGCGAGTTTGGAGCTTTGCTTGCAAGATGATTTTTTACCGGAAGTGAGGCGAAAAGGAGAGGTGATGGAGGAGTTGTTGAGGGGGTTAGAGGGAGAAGGTGGAGTGAAGGAGGCTCGACGTTGCGGCATGGTCGCAGGTTTGGAGTTAGAGGGAGATGGTTCTGGTTTGGGAGCGAGGAAGGCTTGTTTGCAGTTACGAGAGTTGGGCATGTTGACGCGGCCTATTCTTGAAACGGTGGTTTGGATGCCTCCGCTGAGTGCGACGGAGGAAGAGTTGCGTGAGATGGCAAATTTATTGAAGAAGCTTGATATTTAGAGAACTTTGAGGAGCTTTTTTCTTATGCAGGATGCTTGCTTTGTTGAGGCGGGGGTGGGGAGTTTGCTTTTTCTTGTTTTGAGGCTATCTCGTCGAGGAGATGCGATGGGAGAGTTGATGTTTAAGGGGGTAAGGTGTGTTATTGAGATGTCCCGTTGATTTTAAATGCTTGCGACTCTATAAAGAGGAGCTTTGGTTGGGGGATGAATCGGGAGATGAGCAACCTTGCGGCTTTGCGGGAGAATTATACTCGAAGCGGGCTTGAGAGGGCGGATTTAGTGGAGGATCCTTTGGAGCAGTTTGGTGAGTGGATGGAGGTGGCCATCGCAGCTGAGTTGTTGGAACCTAATGCGATGTCTTTGGCAACAGTTTCGGCGAAAGGAGAGCCTTCGATTCGGACTGTGCTGCTGAAGGGATTAGATGAGCGAGGGTTTCGTTTTTTTACCAACTATCGCTCTCAGAAGGGAAAGGATTTATCGGAGAATGAAAGAGGAGCGGTGTCTTTTTTGTGGAAAGAGCTCGAGCGTCAAGTCAATGTGCAAGGAATTGTTAGAAAAATATCGAGAGAGGAGACGGAGGTTTATTTTCAAAGTCGTCCTTACCAGTCTCAAATCGGGGCTTGGGTTTCGGAGGTGCAATCCGGTCAGATTTCGGGCCGTTGTTATTTAGAGGATCGGGACGAGGCGTTTAAGCTGAAGTATTCTGAGGGTTCTGTGGTGCCGGTGCCGGAATTTTGGGGAGGGTATGTTTTGGAGCCGGTTCGAATTGAGTTTTGGCAAGGCCGGGAGTCTCGTTTGCATGATCGACTTTGTTATCAAAAGGCTCCTAATGGGCGCTGGGATATCGTGCGCTTAAGTTCGTAGTTTGTGGGGCTTATACCAACTCACCAATCTTTCTGGTGGAATGG
>CAZUEC010000520.1:0-1664 GCA_964618865.1 uncultured Roseibacillus sp.
TCAAGAAATTCTCTCTCGGCGATAAACGAACGAACTTTTGGAAAACGGTCTACAGCGTGAATTCGTCACCGAGGTAATATTTTCGGGCTTCGGGATTGTTGGCAATCGTTTCGGCAGAGCCTTCTAGGATGACGCGGCCATCTACGAGAAGATAGGTTCGGTCGGTAATGTGTAATGTTTCCCGAACGTTGTGGTCGGTGATGAGGAGGGCGAGTCCGTCTTCATTACGAAGTTGGGTGATGATTTTTTGGATGTCGGCGACTGCTCTAGGATCGACGCCAGAAAAGGGTTCGTCTAGGAGGAGGATCGTTGGGTCGGTGCAGAGGGCGCGAGCAATGGTTAGTCGTCGTTTTTCTCCTCCCGAGAGGGTGATGGCGAGTGATTTGCGAATGTTGGTGATTCCAAAGCGTTCCATTAGATTTTCTGCTTTGGCACGGCGGTCTTTTTTGGAAAGGCCTTTTTGAGCTTCTAAAACGGCAAGAAGGTTTTGTTCGACGGTTAGTTTTCGAAAGATGGATTCTTCCTGTGGGAGGTAGCCTAGTCCTTGTCGTGCTCTGCGATGGATGGGATGGCGGGTGACGTTTTTGCCGTTAAGTTGTACGGTGCCCGCGTCGGGTGGAACGAGGCCTGCGACCATGTAGAAGGTGGTTGTTTTTCCCGCTCCATTAGGTCCGAGCAGTCCGACGATTTCGCCAGGATTGACGTAGAGACCGACGTTTTCTACTACGGGTCGTTTCCCATAGCATTTGCGCAAGCCCGATACTTCGAGGATTCGCTGCGGAGAATTTTGATTTTCTGCCACGGTGATGCTCTATTTGATTTTCAAGGGGAGGTTCTTGGTGGTGACAGTCCACGAAGTGTCGGAGGCGGTGGCTTGCACTGCATTTTCCGAAAGCTTGACTGTGATGTTGGCGTTCTTGCTAGATGATTGCATGTGTACCTGTGCTTTTCCTTTTTGGAGCCAAAGGGTGGGCTTGCCATCTTTGAGGATGAGGGTTTTGGTTTTATCGTTATAGAAGGCGATGGCGGCAGAAGCTTCTACTGGGTTTCCTTTTTCGTCGATACCGCTGAAGTGGACGCCACCAGTGGCGACGAGGCTTTCCAAATCGCCGATACTGAGGTTGGGGTTGTTGTCATTTTTTTCGGTTTTCTCGTTCGGTTTTTTTTCTTTTTCTTCGGCGAGGAAGAAGACTTTGATTTCTTCCTGAGCTTTTAAGGTAAACCGTCTTTCTTTGACGACGACATCACGGAGCAAAACGAGCAGGTTCTCAGTGCCATCAAAAAAGCAGCCTCCTGCGCAATGAATCGTGAGATCGGGATTTTGAATGGGAGGTTTGGCTTGTCCTACGGGATTTGCGGGAGGGGGGTTTTGAATGAGAAGATTGAGAGAGTCAGACTCAACGCCATTCGCAAAGTCTGCTAACATTTTATCGGCAGTTTGGGAGCTATTCTGATAGTGAGAAGAGGAGGCGACGGTCTTTTCGCGGGTTTTCATCACTTGCGTTTGGGAGGATTTAGCAAGTTGTTCCACTTTGAGTAGTTCTTCGGCAGAGGTGGGTTGGTAGCCTGGGTTGAGAGTCATCAGGTTGGCGCTAGCTAGTAAGGCGGTGAATGGAGTGATCATGTTGTTAGGGTTGTGAGCGAGTTGGTCAGGATAGATTTCG
>CAZUEC010000521.1:0-1650 GCA_964618865.1 uncultured Roseibacillus sp.
AATAGACTTTTGAAAAATGGTCTAACCACTCAACTGTCTCCTGCAGACTACTTTCAACAGCTAAAGAACCGGCCTTCCTCTTTTCGGTCCCAAGAACCCGAAACATCTCCTCCAAATAAACCCTTCCCAGATCTTCATACCCAACCACATCATCTGCCATTCTTTGAAAAATTTCCTCTGCCTTTTCATGACCATGGCGCTCAACAACATTCTTGATAAATCTCCCACCCTCAAAAGAACAACCTCCTTCACCTAACTCATCCTTTGACAAATCACCCTCATCGTCACAGTCATCTCCTGCTTCTCCCCCGCACCGTCGTCCACTTTCCTCTCACCACCGGTTCTTCAAAGCAAAGCCCCTCACTCTCCCCAGCCTTCTTCACTCCTGGCCATTGCTCGTTTAGAATACCAGAAAAAATCACCGTCGCCTCATCTGTCAGCCACCTCCTCATTCGAGGCATCGCCTTAATCAAAACATCAGAAAAAAGGTTCGCAATCAAAACCTCCGCCTTCCGGCTTGGCTCCCACTCAAAAACATCCCCCACCTTCACCTTCACCCCATCCCCAGAAGGATCAAATCCATTCCGCTCACAATTGCGAAGTGCCACCGCAATCGCCGCCTCATCAAAATCAATCGCCTCAATACTCTTCGCCCCAAGATGCTTAGCCGCAATCGCCAAAAGCCCCGAACCCGTTCCAATATCCAAAAAATTCCATTCCTTCCCCTTTCGAAACTTCGCCTCATCCACCAACAAACGCAGACAATTTGCCGTCGTCGGATGATCCCCCGTACCAAATGCCATCTCTGGTGGAACCGAGATCACCAAACGCCCTTCAAACTCCTCTCGCAACTGCTCCAACTTCGGACCATCTCCTTCCATCGTCACAATAATGGCATCTCGAATCATCAAAGGAGGCTTCACCTCAGCCGACTTCTTCACCCAATCCTCACTAACAACACCACGAACCGAACCACCCCAATAATTTTGTAACTCAAGAGCCTCTTTCTCAGTCTCATGATAAACCTCCACCCTGAGCCGAGCACCACCCTTGAGAACCGAAATCACTGCACTCTCATTCCCATAGAAACGCTCCTCCCAAGCATCCATCCACTTGATCCCCGAAAGCTTTGACCAAACCCAGACCATTAATCTCAACTTAGGCAGAAGAGAGAGAAGTAAGAAGCCAAAATTACATTTTCTCACTTCACCACTCGAATCTCATCCGCAGTCATATACCTCAGGACCGATTTCCCCTCTCGCACTAGCAAATCCCCTCCATTGCCAATCCCCTCACAAACCCCCCTCTTTCTCTCCTGCCCAACCCAAAACTCAATCTCTTTCCCCGACAAAGCACAGCTTCTCTGCACCTGCTCAACAAGCCCCTCAAAACCCAACCCCAACTGATTTTGTAAACTATCAAACCTTCTCAAAATAGCTAACAACTGCTCCTCCCGAGTCGTCTCTCGCCCTCCTGCCTCTTGCAAAGAAGTCGCAACCTCTCGCAACCCCGCAGGCAACTCCACCGCCTTCACATTCAAACCAACTCCCACCACCACACAATCGCCTGCAGCCTCCACCAAAATCCCACTCACCTTACGTCCTGCCAACAAAACATCATTCGGCCACTTAATCCCAGCAAACAACCCCA
>CAZUEC010000522.1:0-1642 GCA_964618865.1 uncultured Roseibacillus sp.
GGGGGGCGGCTCGTTGCTTAGGTCAGAAGAGATGAAGGAAGTCACAGAAGCGTTTAGTGGGATCGATTGGGGGATCGTGGCGCTTTATATGATTTTGACTACGGTTTTGGGTGAGCGCCTTTCGGGGAAGCAGGCTACGATTAAGGACTTTTTTTTGGGGGGGAAGTCGCTTCCTTGGTGGGCGGTTACGGGGTCGATGATTGCGACGGAGATCAGTGCTCTTACTTTTATCGGAGTGCCTGGTGGGGTGTATGCGGCGCAGGGGGACTGGACTTATTTGCAGTGGGGAATTGGTTCCATTATTGCTCGCTTTGCGGTGGGTTATTGGTTGGTGCCTCTCTACTATGAGAAGGAGATTTATTCACCTTACGATTTTATGGGAAACCGGCTTGGGGAAGGGGTGAGGCGTTTGGTTACTTTTTTGTTTTCGCTGGGAGCGGTGTTAGGAGCGAGTGTGCGAGTGGTGGTGACGGCGGTTATTCTGAAGGCTGTGACAGGGCTCGATGCTCAGCTGTGTATTGTTATCATTGGAGTTTTTGCGGTGCTTTGGACTTTCTTGGGGGGGATGCAAACGGTGATTTGGACTGATGTGATTCAGTTTTGTCTTTTTATCTTTGGAGGTCTTTTGGCGTTGGGATGGCTGGTGAGTACTTTGGGGTGGAATGAAATTGTGCAGCTTAATGGAGGGTTCGGTGAAGGTGGTAAGATGCGGATGTTGAATGGGACGACTCCTTGGGATGAGCCGGCTCTTAAGTATACGCTTTGGGTGGGTTTGTTGGCGATGCCGTTTCAGAATTTTGCGGCTTTTGGAATCGATCAATTAAACACGCAGCGGATGTTTTGTTGTGGGAGTGAGAGGGATGCGCGGAAGGCGATGTGTTGGAGTTCTGTTTCGATTTTAATTACGGTTGTGATGCTTGCGGTGGGTTCAGGTTTGTTCGCGTGGTATCAGGTGCATGTGCCAAGTGAGAGTTTGGGCAAGGCTTTTGGTGAGGATACCAATAATGTTTTTCCGGCGTGGATTGTGACGGTGTTGCCGGTTGGTCTTTCGGGGTTGATTCTGGCGGGAGCATTTGCGGCTGCAATTTCGAGTTTGGATTCGGTTTTGGCAGCTTTGTCGCAGACGAGTTTGTCCATTTTTTACGGGAGAAAAAATTTGGAGGATGAGAGTAAGGGGAAGGAGCGGGTGATGCAGTCGCGCATTGCGGTTTGCATCTGGGGGGTGATTTTGACGATTGTGACTCTGGGTTTGTGGAATGTTTATGAGAATGGAAGTTCCAAAGATTTAATTGGGCTTGCCTTTGGGATGGTGGCTTACACGTTTGGGCCGCTGTTAGGAATTTTGTTGGCGGCTATTTTCTTGAAAGGAAAGAATCTTACTCCGGGTTTATTTCTGGGTTCTTTTTTGTCGATTTTCTTCGTTGCTTGGTTCCGTCCAGAGTTGCCCGCGGCTTTGGAGATGATTGGGCTGAAAACTTGGGCGGAAGGAGTGTTAGCAATTTGCCCAGATTTGACTTCGGAATGGTTCTTCCCCATCAATGCAGGGTTGACCTTTTTGTGCGGGTGGCTTGGGAAGTTGATCTTCGATGCTTAGACCATTTTTCAAAAGTCTATTCGTCTATCGAGTTTTTTTAAGGTTTGA
>CAZUEC010000523.1:0-1641 GCA_964618865.1 uncultured Roseibacillus sp.
CCCAAGCACTCCAGTTCCTTCCAACCCCACTCCCCCACAACCCGCCGAACTCGAAAAAGGAATGCCGCCCATCCAAATCAATCCCGCCGAACTCACTCCTGCTTCAAGCGACGAAGAAAACTCATCACCACAAGCAACGCCTTCCGAATCCCCTGAAACCACTCCCGCAAAAGAAAGCAAACCCGCTGAACCCAAGACCGAAACTCCCAATCCAGAAACCACCCCCCTCCAAACCGTTGACGGAGAAACTCCCACCTTCAACTTAGACCAAGAAAACCAAGAGCAATAACCCTCCCAAAGGCAAGGCCAACATCCACATAACCTCATAAGGGTAAGACACTCTCAGCAACTTCACAGTCATTACTTTCCAGTAATTCGTTGACACCTCAATCGTAACTTCATTCACTTCAGAAATGTTTCAAAAAATCATCAATAACGACGACTCAAATCAGGATAAAGCTCCTCACGCAACGAGCCAGCCCACTCCTCAGCCAGCAGCTCAACCTGCGGCAGCCAATGCACCGACCCCAGCCTCTCAACCTCCATCCGGTCATCGTAATCGCCTCTCAACTGATGTCGAAATCAAAGGCTCAATCACCTTTCAAGACGAACTCATCGTCGATGGCAAAGTAGAAGGAGAAATCACCTCCACCGGAGCACTCTCTATTCAAGAAAACGCTCGGATTCGTGCCGAAATCAAAGTCGGCACCATCGTCGTACAAGGCAAAATTCACGGAAACATCACCGCCACCCAAACCATCGAATTACGCGCTGGTTCTGAAGTCGTCGGTGATATCAAAGCCGCCGTCCTCACCATGGAAGCCGGCGCCATCTTCGTAGGAAAGTCCGAAGTAGGCGCGCCTACCAGCCAAGCGGCTAAATCCTCATCCGCCTCATCCGCCGGCAACAAGGCCCCTAAGAAGCCTCAACAAAGCCAGCAACAGCCTCAGAAGCCCATCGCCAAGGCTTCCTAAAAAAAGAAAAGAAATCTCCTGGGCACGGTCCTTCCGTGCCCCCCACAACAACCTCATCACCTTCTCTCTCTGTTCGGTAAACGTCGAGCCCCTGAAGTAATAGAACTCAGCTGTCCCCTTTGTGGGCATTCGCAGCGCGAGTCATCATTAGTGCTCTCAACTAATTGCAGAGGCTGTAACACCTACCTCAAAATTGAGAAAGGAATAGTGATCGCACCTGATAAGCAGGAAGCCAAACCTCGCTATCAGAAAACCATCCCCTCTCAACCAGTAGGCGCAGATAACATAAGCGCCAAAAGCCCAACTCCCACACAATCAAATCCTGAAACAAATATTCAGGAACCCTCAGCTCCTCTCCCCCCTCGCCCTGAAAAAAATTCTAGCGAAGCCCCTCCCAAAAAAAAGACCGTCGTAAAAGACACCAAAAACAAGACTCCGCGCCCTGCGGCATCCATCCCTCAAAACCAACCACGAAACCCTCTTCCTAACAAACCCAAAAAACCTAAAAATCCACCGCCACCACCCAAACCAAATTCTTTGAATGAAAACAACTCCGTAGAAATAACAAAACCATCAGAGCCAGAAAAAGAAACCTCACCGCCTCCTTCCTCCGCCGAACCACCTCCTGCTACCACACCAACCCACCCCCCCGAGCAAGCTCCCACAG
>CAZUEC010000524.1:0-1640 GCA_964618865.1 uncultured Roseibacillus sp.
ATGGAGAGGAGAGTGTTGGTGAAGCCGAAGAGGGCGGAGGTGTTCACGCCTTTGGAGTTCATGATGGGGTTGCGGATGAGGGCAAAGTGGGCGCGGTAGACGAGGGCCATTCCGTCGAGGAGAAAGAGGCGGTTCGGCTGGTCAGCAGGTGTCATGGGGGGAGGATTGACGAAGGCAGTGGACTTGGGGAAGGGGAATTCAAGTAAGAGCGCAGTTTTTTGCGCTTGGAGGTGACTGACTGAGAATTTTATGAGAAGTATTGCGAAGAATTGTCGATGAGCGACGTTCTAAGGATAGCGTTGCGCTGTAGTGCACTCAGGAATTATGAAATTTGCGTTCTATGGATTTATGGTAGTGGTGGCCTTTGTGCTTGGGAGAGTGATGTATCATCCATTGGCTCCAGTGTTGCTGGGTGAAGAGGAGGTGTCAGCAGAGGCGGATTCGGTACGAGAAATCAAGGTGAGGTCGGATATTGGAACTATTACGGAGATTGTAGATTTAAATGCAATTGATGAAAAAGACTATCCTGAGAAGGTTTTGGTGGCGGAAGAGTTGGTTTTGACTGATAAGAATGGACTCAATCCATTGAAATTGGATTCAGGGAGTCCGGTGAAGCCGTTGGCGTTGGAGAGTATGGTTTTGGTGGTGACTTCGCCGTTAGCTAGTCATTTGACGGGGGAGATTGCGGTTTTGGATACAGACTTTGCGGAAGGAGTGGCGAAAAAGAGGATGGCCCAGCGAGTGGCTCTTCTGGCCGCTGAAAATGGAGGGAATCAGAAGGGGGCGTCCACGCCGCCGAAAGCTAAGAAGGAAATTGGTGCGATTGCGAGTAATGGAACGGGTTCTGCGCCCTCTGTTTCGAGTCCGAAACCGGCTCCTACTCCGAAGCCAGAACCAGAACCGGAGCCAGAACCGGAGCCGGAGCCAGAACCTGAGGGGTCGAAGTCTTTGACGAGCGAGCAAATCGTTGCGGCGATGAAGGCGAGTTTGGAGGGAGGCTCTATTGTTGAATTGGATGTTGCGAAAGTGATGTCTTGGGAGGCGGTTGAGGAAGAGTCTTTCGATGGACAGACCTTCCAGGTGGGTATTGCGACCTACAAGGAGCTCACTATTCTGGGAGAAAAGACGCTTCAAGCTAAGGCGCTCTTCAAGGATGGAAAGTTGGATAAATGGATTCACGCGAAGACTGGAATGCAGATTCGGTGAAGATTGAGGAGTTTTTTGTCTTTGTTGGGAGGGGAGGGGTGCTGCGAAGGTGAGAATAGACGGGCGCTTGTGATTGAGTTTGTTTGTTTGTGCCTATCGAAGGAGGAGCTTTGGTGTGTCTGGATGCGTCAGCGGAGGCCTTAGGTCTGGACTTGTTGGTTCGGGAGAGGAAAATCTTTTTTTCGTTATATGGATAACTCGATTTTGATAGCGGTTCTGATGGGTGGCCCTGGCTCGGAGAGGGAGGTTTCACTGGCTTCGGGAAAGGCGGTTTTAGAGGCTTTAAAAGAAGCAGGTTTGCAGGCTGTGGGGGTGGATGTCACCGATACGACGCCAACTTTGCCCGAGGGGGTGGGGTTAGTGTTTAATGTGATTCATGGCACCTTTGGAGAAGATGGAGGATTGCAGGCTTATTTGGAGGAGCAGGGAGTTCC
>CAZUEC010000525.1:0-1637 GCA_964618865.1 uncultured Roseibacillus sp.
TGCCATTGGGGGCGAAGCTGATCGAAGTTTTCTTTGCTTTCGAGGAGTCCTTGGGCGGCGGCGGAGCCGAGGGCGATGATGGCTTTGGGACGGACGATGTCGATTTCGGCGAGGACGAAGGGGCGGGAGAGTTGAATTTCTTCTGGGCGAGCGGGTCGGTTGTTGCGGGTTTGGCCAGGGAGAGCGGGACGGAATTTACAGAGATTGGTGAGGTAAACCTGTTCGCGGGTTAATCCCATTGCTTTTAGGATGGCGGTTAGTTTTTCTCCTGCGGGGCCGGCGAATGGTTCGCGTTTGTTTTCTTCGTGATAGCCGGGGGTGTCGCCTACGAGCATGAGTTCGGCATTGGTGGGGCCGGCGGAGAAGACGAGAGTTTTGCGGAAGGAGCCTAAATCGCGGAAGGGGGTCCAGTGTTCGGCGAGGTCGCGTAGGGAGGCGAGTTGTTCGTCGGGGGTGTTGCCTTGGGGGGTTGGCTTGGGGATGTTGAGGAGAGTTTTGCGTTCTTCGCTGGAGGAGGGGCGAGGAATTAAGGGTTGGTGTTCGGTTGGTTTAGGGGGTTTTTCTCCAAAGGTGATTTCGCCTTGATAGATTTTGCGGAGGATCTTGCGTGCTTGGGGGGTGACTGCGAGATGGGTTTCGCCTTTGGCGAGTTGTTGGCGCAGATAGGGGAGCAGCATGAAGGGGGAAGGTTCAGGAATCTGGGTTTGAGAAGCCAGATTATTTTTGTGGAAATGAATTCGTTCTCTTCGCTTGTTTTGAGGCTGAGATGGTGTTCCTTACTAGTTGAATGAATAAGCTTTGGTTATTGCTTGGTCTGACTCAGTTGGCATGTGCGCACTCGATCGAGGAGTGGGAGGGTGAGCAGGAGGTGAAAACAGAGCATTTGGAAAGGGCTCTGTTGGTGACGGCGGATTCTTTGGCGGGTTCTTGGTCTTCTTTTGTGGAGTGGAAGCTCTCGCGAGGAATTGAGGTTAAGGTGGTTACGGTGGAGAAAATTGAGAAGGAGGTGGAGGGGCTGGATGTGCAGGAGAAAATTCGAGTTTTTGTGCAGGAGGAGCTTTCTGGGGAGGGGTTGCGTTGGTTAATCCTAGGAGGTGATAGCTTGCCGGGTGGAGGAGGTCTTGTTCCTGATCGAGATACGGTTCACCGGACGATGATGGGAGACGATACGGATATTCCGACTGATATTTATTATCTTTCTTCAGGGAATTGGGATGCGGATGGAGATGGAATTTACGGAGAATTTGAGGATGATCGGGAGGCGATTGTTTATCCGGATGGGACGGTGGGTTTGGGGCGTATTCCGGTGCGAACGGTGGCGGATGTGGAGGCTTATACGAGTAAGGTGATTGCTTATGAGGGGAGTTATCCGAGTCAGAGTTTTTCGGATTCTTTTCTCTATACTTGTACGGTTGGAGGGGCTTACCCAAAGGTGAGGCGGAGTTGGGATGATTGGATTTCAAAGGCTTTGAAAGAGGGGACGGTGAGTCGGTATTTTGCGGATGAGACGCCTTGGGATGTTGAGGAAGATGGGGACTATGATTTGAGTGCATCTCATTGGGTGAAGTTATTTAATGAGGGGCGTTTTGGAAAAGTCCATTTGCATGGGCATGGCTTTATTCAGGGTTGGGTGATGG
>CAZUEC010000526.1:0-1629 GCA_964618865.1 uncultured Roseibacillus sp.
TTGTCGAAGTGGGGGGGCTTGTCAGTTCTTAATGAAGTGTAGAGGGGTGGAGCGGGCTTTGTCGGGGAGATTTGAGGTTCATTTTTTCGTATTTTGGGCTTTCTTACTGTTGTGAATACGCAGTCTCAATCTTTCATCGTGAAGCATCTTTATATCTCTCCTGGGCATGATTTTAAGGGAAGGCATGGCCAAGAGCGGATGGAGAATGAGGTGAGAGATGAGGAGACGGTGGAATTGGTGGCGGGAAGTGGGATCGTGGGAGATCGTTATTATGATTACAAAGAAGATTTTAAGGGTCAGATCACATTCTTTGCTGAAGAGGTGTGGGAGGAAGTGAAGGAGGAGTTTGCGCTTCCTGAGCTTCCGGCGCATGCTTTTCGCCGGAATGCGATTGTGTGTGGGGTTGACTTGAATGAGTTGATTGGGCGCCGTTTTACGATTGGGGATTTAGAGTTTACAGGTTCGGAAGAGGCTAAGCCCTGTTATTGGATGAATGAATCTTGCAAGCCGGGTGTAGAAGAGTTTCTGCGTGGTAAGGGAGGCCTTCGCTGTCGGATAGTGAGGGGTGGGATTCTGGCAAAAGGAAATTGTGAGTTGCGGGATTTGGGTTTGATTGGGTAGTTAGGTTGACTGTGAGCACAAATGACAAGTCAGAAGGAGGAATGAGGTATGGTCTTTTGGGAGAAGATCATGCGAGCGATGGGGAGAAGTTGGCCAAATTTCAAGGAGAGGTTGATTGGGGGTATCTCAAGCCTCATTACGAGCGGGATTGTCTCTTCTTTGTGGATGGGGCTTTGGAGTTGAAGGTGGTGGGAGAGGCGATTGCTGGTGATGAGAAGGAGAGGGTAGCGGGTTGGTTGAAGGCTGGTGATTTAGTGAAGATTGAGGCTCTGCATGCTTTTCAATGGGAGGGGGGGAAGACGATGTTTGAGGCGATGGTGGTTTCTCCTTTTGTTCTCTGTAGGCCGTTGTGAACGAGGGAGTTTTGTGTTAGGTTTTTTTATGTGGTTGCAATGGCGGTGCCGGCGAGGTGGCCGGTAGTCCAGGCTGCTTGGAAGTTGAAGCCGCCGGTGATGCCGTCGATGTCGAGGACTTCACCTGCGAAGTGAAGTCCTGGATGCGTTTTGCTTTCCATTGTTTTGAGGTTTAGGTCTTTGAGGTGTACGCCGCCGCAGGTGACGAATTCATCTTTATTGGTAGATTTGCCAGTGACTTTGAATTCTGCAGAGGTGAGTTCTTTGATGAGGTTTTGGCTTTGTTTATTTGTTAGGTTGGCCCAGGTTTGTTTTGCGTTAATTTTTGCGGTTTCGCAGAGGCGAAGCCAAAAGCGGTTGGTGATCCCTTCGATGAGGGAACGTTTGGTGATGGAGCGAGTGCTGTGATTTTTGCGTTCAGAGAGGAGAATGGATTCGACTTCGTTAGGTCGAAGGGCGCCGGTCCAGTTTACTTTGAGGGAAAACTGGTAGTCGCATTGGGAAAAGAGGCGAGCATTCCATGCGGAAAGTTTGAGGATGGCTGGTCCGCTCAGTCCCCAATGGGTGATGAGGACGGGACCTTTGATGGTTTCTTTGAGGGCAGAGATTGTGGCGTTGGGAATGGAGACGCCTTGGAGATCAGTTAAGCGGGGGT
>CAZUEC010000527.1:0-1617 GCA_964618865.1 uncultured Roseibacillus sp.
GGATGATGAAGAGGATGAGTTGACTGAGGTCTTGGTGAATCCAGATGACTAAGGTCAAGAGCCCTGGAATGAGTAAGATGAGATTGTAGCGTAAACGCAGTTTCTCCCACCCGATGACAATTTCTCGGTAGGGGTTGGTTTCTTCTTCCGTACTGCTGATGGGAGTTTGATAAACATCCATTTTTTTATTCAGGCTGTGGGGGGAAGAGGTGGTTGTGGGGAAAGGCTTAAGTTAGAGTCGTGTCAGAATGGCGTCGGTGATTTCGGCGGTGTTCGAGAGTTTTTCTCCTTCGGCCTTGCTGTAGATATCTCCAGTGCGGTATCCGTCGGAGATCGTTTTGGCGACTGCGGAGTCAATTGCGTCGGCAGCTTCGGTTGCTCCTAGCGAATAACGGAGAAGCATTGCGAGAGAGAGGATTTGTGCGATGGGGTTGGCAATCCCTTGTCCGGCGATGTCGGGGGCGGAGCCACCTGAGGGTTCATACATTCCAAAGCTGAGGCCTTGGGAGTTAATTTCGGCTAGGGAGGCAGAAGGAAGCATTCCTAGGGAGCCGGAAATCATTGCCATTTCGTCAGAGAGAATATCTCCAAAAAGATTGCCGGTGACGATGACGTCAAAGTCTGGTGCGCGGCGGATGAGTTGCATGGCGGCATTGTCGACGTAGAGATGGTCGAGGGTGACATCGGGATAGTCCTTGGCGACTTCTTCGATGACTTCACGCCAGAGGACGGATACTGCGAGGACATTGGCTTTGTCGACGGAGGTGAGACGGCCGTCGCGACCTTGAGCTGCTTTGAAGGCGACGTGCGCAATTCGTTCAATTTCCGAGCGACGGTAAACCATGGTGTCGATGGCGGCAGGTTCGCCATCTCGTTCTTCGCGTCCTTTGGGAGAGCCGAAGTAGATACCGCCTGTGAGTTCACGGACACAGAGGACATCAAAACCTTTTGCGATTAATTCGTTTTTTACGGGAGAGGCATCAATGAGCTGCGGTAGGCAGACGCCAGGTCGCAAGTTGGCAAAGAGTCCAAAGTGTTTTCGCAAAGGGAGGAGGGCACCTCGTTCAGGTTGGATATCGGGGGGGAGATTTTCCCATTTGGGGCCTCCGACGGATCCGAAGAGAATGGCCTCAGCGGTTTCGCAGGCAGCCAGAGTGTCGGGAGGAAGAGGGGAGCCACTGTCATCAATGGCGGCTCCGCCGACGAGGTGAGTGGTTGCGGAGATTTGGAGAGAGAATTTTGCGGAGGTTGCTTCGAGAACTCGAAGAGCTTGGTCCATGACTTCGGGACCAATGCCATCACCGGGAAGGACTGCGATAGAGTGTGCCATGTGGGACGGGAAATGCCATGGTGAGGCTGTTTTGAAAACAGTGGAGTTGGAGAAAATTGATTCTCAGGCGAATTGGAGGGAAGAAATTCCAAATTTGAACTGAATGAGTAGGAAGGGAGAAAGAAAAAGGCGACCTGTCTTGAGGTCGCCTTTTTTGTTTTTTGAGAGGAAAAGAGAGTTTGTCTTGAGGTTAGCGTCTCATGAAGATGCGGAGGATATACCAGAAAAGAAGGGCAACACTGGCGAAGAGGCCCATCGAGGCCGCTACGTATTGGTCGGTGCGGTAG
>CAZUEC010000528.1:0-1614 GCA_964618865.1 uncultured Roseibacillus sp.
ATTTTATTGTACGATGGTAACAGGAGTTCCAACTTTGGTTTTCGCAAAGACGACGGGAACTGCGTCTCCGTGAGTGCGGATGCAGCCGTGCGACGCGTATTTTCTGTTCACGTTTCCTTGGTGCATTCCGATGCCACTACCAGTGAGGCGCATCCAGTATGGCATGCTAGCTCCTAAGAATTTACCACCAGAGGGGACTTTGTCTTTGCGAGAGTCGGCATTGCTTTTCACAACTCCACCGCTGGAATTTAGAATTTTACCGTAGAGGTTGGAGCGCTTGTCTTTGATTTTCTCGGTGATTTTGAACTGACCGGTCGGTGTTTTGTGAGATGAACTGCCAGAAGAGACACGATAGTCCATCGCGATTTGGTCATTCACGAGGAGGAAACCACGTTGGCTAGATAGGTCGATTTTTACCTTTGTGTTGGTTGTGGTGGACGCGGCTAAAAGAGCGTGGTTTTTCCAGTTCCGTGTTGTGCTGGGGTAAGAACCGTATTTGAAGTTCTCGTATGTCCCCGCAGGGTAGGGGTTAACTTTCTCTGCGGTCTTAATTTCTGTTTGATTAGGATTTGGCTTAGGCGTTGCTTTGCTACCAATCGAGGCACAGCTTGTAAACACTAGGCTAGCGGCAGCTGTGAGCAGGAGGGGGAAATTTAGAAACTGATTCATAAGAGCGGATTTCTTATGATACGGAAGTGATGAGGAGGTCAAGTGAACAAGCTCTTCAATGGAAAAGTTCTTGTGTTAAAAAAACAGCATTTGGGTTGACGGGAGATCTATTTGCTGCTTTTTTAGCATTCACATGAGGATAACAAACTTACTTCGTTCACGTTTTACAGTAGCAGGGCTTGCTCTTTTAGTTGCGAGCTGTGCTTCACCTTCTGGTAATGCTCCAAATGCACCATCATTTACGGCTCCTCTAGAGGCTCACTCTAAGAGTGCTAATCATGTTTCTGATACACCGGATGTTCAAAAAGAGAGAAGAGGCTTGGCGACAGGGTGGGGCAAGGTGGTGGAGTCTCGGATGACCTACACTGATTTTAAGAGATCGACTGAGAATGCTAAATACGTGACCTCGATTCGTTACAATGACAAAGAGGGAGCCAAGCTTATGGGTGTAAATCTCTCGACAAAGGGAGATAAGATGCAGCGTGCTGCCGGTGGCTTGGTGGAGTGGGGAATGACGAGTGGCTGGGGCTCTTTAGAGAGTTATTGGTGGCGCGGTTCTCGTTTTGTGGTGGGAAAGAAAGGGAGAGAGTATCAGCTAAAGGTGAAAAATGTAAGCTGGGAACGTGTGGAGGTTGTGCTGAGTGTTGATGGGCTGGATGTCATTGATGGCATGCCCGCGACTACTTCGAAACGTGGTTATATTATCGAGCCTGGTAAGACCTTAACTGTGAAAGGGTTCCGTGCGAGTCATGAATCCGTGGCGAGCTTTAAGTTTTCTACGGTCTCGGGTTCTTATACGAATCTACGACATGGTGAGAGCCGTAATGTCGGGGTGATCGGCTTGGCTCTCTTTACCGAGAAAGGGGGGCGAGCTGAAATTAAGCAGAGAGGTGGAGCGCGGGCTTTTGCCGATGCTCCGAATGTGCGTGCTCGTGACTAATAAAC
>CAZUEC010000529.1:0-1596 GCA_964618865.1 uncultured Roseibacillus sp.
ACTTTCAAACCTTAAAAAAACTCGATAGACGAATAGGCTTTTGAAAAATGGTCTAGACCCTTCTCACCAATGTGTTCCGTTCCGAAAAGAGAAGTAAAACCAACATCCACACACGACAAGAGCTCCAAACCAAACCTTGTTCGTCGAAAAACACTATTTTAAGCACGAGCAACGCCACCCTGTGAACCCTCTTCCCTTCTTAGGAAGACAACGTTCGCTAGCACGAATTCCATAGAGCCAGTCGAAGACAAACGATCTCAATTTGCGCTTCAGCAAAAACGAGGTAATATTTCAGAAGTTCTCTCAAATTATGCTCAGACTCCTCTTCGCTACCCTCCTCCTATGCGTTCCGGTTCATGCCAACCAACAGGACAACCGCAAAGTCGAAGGCTCCGCCCAAGAGATTCGCTGGGGAAGGCATTGGGCCGGTCCAGAAATACAAGCCCCTTCAGACCTGAAAGGAAAGGTTACCTTGCTCGTCATTTGGGGCGGATGAATAGGTTGCCAACATCTCACTCCAGGGATGGTCGGTCTGGCCAAATCTCTCGAAGAGCAACCTTTTCACCTTATCGCTTCCTACTGTCAACGTGGCACCAAAGAAGGCGCTCTCGCTGCGCTCAAAAAACACAAGTGGAGTCAAAAAATGGTGAACACTTCGGTGATGTATCAAACCGACTTCCCGAAAGCGCCAGTCGAATTCGTCCCCTATTACCTCATCTTCGATCACACCGGAAAGCTCCGTTACAATCACATGGCTGGCCCCTACCACGGAGGTGATGGCAATAACTACCAAAGGTTAGTCAAAAAACTTCTCAAAGAAATTCCAACCTCCGAGAGATGACTCTCATTACTCTTCATCGTAGCTCAGCGAAAAGCCATTGAGACAAGCAAACGTGGTAATCGCCATAAAATCGAAGCTAATCTTGTCTGTCTTACCATCTGCGACAAATTTAAACTGTACATAAGGGGTGGCATTCTTTTTCTCGGCTCGCTTGGAGCCATAACTCGTGAACTTTGCTGGTGCCTTCTCTTCACCATAGACACAACTCACTTTGGTGGACTGTCCTAAATCATCTCCAATTGCCCAAACGGTTAGGGTGATGATTCCTTTCACATCTCGAATCCCATTAATCGTAATGGTCCGAGAAAGCCGATCTCGACTATAGACATAGCTATCAACAATAGGAACTCCATAAGTCCAAGAAGAAGCCAAAGAATTATAGGCTCCCGTTTCCCCACCCTCAAAGTCGATCTCATGGACGTTCCCTCGATTCGTCTTAGCCTTCATGAGATCTAGGAGATAGGAAACAGATCCACTCGGGCCGATAGCCTGATTCACAGGAGAAGATTTATCTATTTTCGAGTCTGCCAGTTGGAAGTCACTTACAGCCGACTTCGGAATTTTACTATTCTCTTTGGTAATCCTATCTCCTTTATGAAGCGCGCCAACATTCACAACAAACGATTCTCCCTGAATAGGAAAAATAGGAATGAAAACGAATGTTGTCAGACATACCGTAAGTTTTGAGATCAGTTTTTTCATGAACGAACACCTATAAATTAACAAGTAAGATTAACCTTCTCAAGAATTTAAGT
>CAZUEC010000530.1:0-1577 GCA_964618865.1 uncultured Roseibacillus sp.
GTGAAGAGTATGATGGAGAGGGTTTTGAGGGAGGGAGCAGGATGATGATATTTCAAAGTGTATCTCTGAGAGTATAAATATGAGATTTGCTGTCGAATTTTTATTTGTTTTTCAGGGTAGGAGGAAGGTGGCTAGTGTACGGGGAGAGCCAAAGAAGTCTTGTGAGGAAAGTCATAGGAAGAGCTTGAGTTTGGTTCGATTTGCGAATCGGTCTTACTTTTTTGCTAGAAACCGAGTTTTTTGAACGAATAGAAAGGAATGAAGACTCGGAGTTGGATTTTGGCTACAGGGGGAGCTTTGCTTTTCGGGGGTGGTCTTGTGGTGGGGCGACTGGCGCCAAGAGAGAATGAGGAAGGAGTTAAGGAGAGGACACTGCTTTCTAAATCTAGTTTGTCACAAACCCGTTCTGCGGAAATGGATGGCGGGGAAAGTGGGAAAGAAGTTGGAGGGGCTCGTCGAATGGGTCAGGGCCATTTGATTACTGAGCTTTTGAGGGAGGGGAATGTGGGAAGTCGTTTTGAAATTCTTTTAGCTCAACTGGAGCGTAGCGAGACGGAGGACTTTGAGGTTATGTTACGAGAAATTTCAGAACGTGGTTTCGATGGGGCAATGCAGGAGGAGCGGGTTCTTATTGTTTCTGCTTGGGCCAAGCGTGATCCGCGAGCGGCGGTGGAGTACTTAAAGGAGTATGACCAGGAGGATCAGATGCAGTTTGCGGCGATGGCGACTTGGGCTTCGTTTGATGCTGACGCCGCTGAGGTTTGGGCGAGAGAGAATCACAATGGGAAGGGGGCCAATGATTGGATGGTGGGAGTGGTGAAAGGTCTTGCTGCGACAGATCCGATGCGGGCTGGTGCGTTAATTACTGAGGTTTCCAATTCACGGAGAAGTAAGGAACGCAGAAAGGCAATGGAGCTGACGATGCCTTATGTCATGGAGCGAGGAAATGAGTATGCGAAAACGTGGTTAGATGAGTTGACGGATGGAAGTTTACAGAGTGATGGTGCGATGTGGATGGTGCAAACAATGAATGATATTGAACCTGAGGAGGGTGCTCGTTGGATTTCTTCGTTAGAAACAAAAGAGGCGCGTCGTGAGGCCAGTGAAGTGGTTGCAGCTCGATTTGCTGAGGAGGATTTGGCCGGAGCGCAATCTTGGGTGAGGTCTTTGCCAGAGGATACTCGGACGGAAGCGGCGGAAGGGGTCGTGGCGGTGATGGCTGCGGATGATCCTCGTGCGGCAGTGGCTTGGTTAGAAAAGTTAGGAGATGATCCCGACTATGATGGGGCTTGGGTCGATTTGTTGCAGAAGGGGTTCAAGGCAGAGCCTGCGGTGGCGATGGTGAGTGCGTTGCGATTGGCAAACGAGAATTGGCGAGAAAGGTATACGCGAGATTATTTGACGCGTTGGATGAGGCAGGACGAGACGGCTGCGAAGCAGTGGGTGACGGATTATCAAGAGTTTCTACCGCCTAAGGTGGCAAGACGGTTTGGTCGCAAGCCTACAAGATGAAATTGGCTTGTTAGAGCTTCATGAAAAAGTATGAAATCGCAGGATTCCTAAGATTCTAGTTCTGC
>CAZUEC010000531.1:0-1576 GCA_964618865.1 uncultured Roseibacillus sp.
CATGGAGGCTGATGTTTCGGGCGATCCTGCTAAATCGGTTGGGACGATTAAGGTGACTGATGATAAGGGGTTTCCGGATGTGGAAGTGCAGCGTCAGGAATTAAATGATGTTGCGCGTTGGCGTTTGGAGGAGACTTTTGAGATTGTCAGAGGTCAGCTACCAGAAGGATGGCAGGAGAGTGTGGGGACTGGAGTTTTCCTAACTGGAGGAACGAGTTTGATGAATGGGATTGGAGAGCTTGCTTGTGAAGTTTTCGGGATGCCGGTTTATCGTCCCGAGCAGCCTGAGGTGAGTGGGGTGCATGCTTACTTTAAAGATCCTCAATATTCGACGGCGCTCGGATTGATTCGCTACGCTCAAATCCTTGATGAAGAACGGCCAGAAAAAGGAGGGGGGTTGAGCACTTTCTTTAAAGCGTTACTTCCGTTCGGACATTAGGATTTGATTTGGAGTTAGAACGGTTTTTCGAAAAGTAGTGGGGGAGCGCTTTTCAGAGGCTCTAAGGCAAAGACTGCGATGTGGCGGTCTACGGATTTGCCTTTAGTTTGAAGGACTGGTCGGGATTTGGGGTTTTTAACGGTGGTGAGAAGGTGAGCACCTAATGATTCTAAGGCGGTGAGGGCTAGGAGATGTTCTTTATCAAAGTAAGAGGTGATGATGAGGAGGCCTTGAGGATGAAGATGATGAAGGGCGTGATCGAAAAGGGTCGTCCACAGTTGTGGTCCATTCCAAAAATTCTGGTGTCTAAAAAAGACGAGATGAGTGGGTTGAGGGATTTCTCGGAGTAAGGGAAGTTGCGTGGCATCTAATTTGAGGAACTTACTACGAAGTTGAGAGGAGCCTTGTTGCTCTGCGGACCATCTTGCAGTGGCTTCGTCGAGTTCGGGAGCGCGAATGTCGATGCCGGTGAATTGGGTTTCTCCGAAGGGGTCGGAGAAAAGATCGGCTAAAAGGCCGGTTTCATCAGATCGTCCACAAGCGAGATTGAGAATATGGCGTTGGGCTGGCAATTGAGTGTTGAGAAAGGGGAGGGCGTGAGCTTCTAACAGAGATTTGAGGGCAGAGAGATCTGCTGGTGTTTCGCGGTAAGAAAAAGGACGATTGGGAAGGTGCACTGCTGGTTGAAATAGTCTGAAAACTGCTTGGAGACCAGAGTTAAGGGGAAAAGGGTGGAGAGATTGGACGTTCTTGAGTGTTGTGAGCTGGTAAATGTCTTTGGTAATCTGTTTCTTCAGTGACTGAAGCAGGATCAGAACAGATTGGAGAAATTGCAGACCTTTTTGCGATTGAGGGCGAATTTTTAGGGGCAGAGGAGGTCGAAACTGGCCTCATTAATTCCACTTGGCTTGCGAGTTATCGCACTTCGAGAGGGGAGGAAATGCGGTATATTCTGCAGAGGATTAATGAGAGTGTTTTTGGTGATCCACTGGATGTCATGCGAAATGTGGAGTGTGTGACTCGTCACATTAACTGGAAGGTTCTCCGCGTGAAGAAAGATTTTGGAGGGCATACTTTGAACCTTTATCCGGGGCGAGGAGGAAAAAGTTATGTCGTTGGACCGGGGGGTGGAATTTG
>CAZUEC010000532.1:0-1573 GCA_964618865.1 uncultured Roseibacillus sp.
CCTTTTCCAAATGACAGCGTTGTTCCTGAGTCATTAGTCCCCCGCCTTCGCCTAGGCGATGGCGGGCAGGCGACCAATTCCTTCGTTACGCCTTGTTCTTGAGAAATTTCACCTCAGTCATTTTGGCAATCTCATCTGGAAAACGGTCTAGAAAGGCCACAGGCTGAAGCCTCTTCGTTTGGCGGTGCGCTTGTATTTGCCATCTCCGACTGAGACAACCTCCACTTCGCAATCGGTGAGCCCGTCTTTTTCGAAGCCGAGTTTTTTTGCTGCTCGAGGGGTGACGTCGATGATTCGACCTGCAATGAAGGGGCCGCGGTCGTTAACACGCATTTTGAGACTTTTTCCGTTCTTAAGATTGGTGACTTTCACTACGCAGGGGATCGGAAGGGTTTTGTGGGCTGCAGAGATGTGCCAAGGTTGAACTTTTTCTCCTAAGGAGGTATTGCCGCGTTTGAGCCCGAAAAAGGAGGACTCGTCATACCATGAAGCGATTCCGCGCTCCTTGTAGTGGAGGGCTTGGTCGACTGTCAGGGGATGATATTGAATGCCTCGAATGGTATAGGAACGGGTCTGAGTGCCCTTGTAGTTTCCGTATTTGCCTCCGCACGATACTAGGAGGAGGCCCATGATGAGCAAAAGAGGCGTCAGGAATACTCTCACTTTGCTAGCTTATCGAGAGAAGCTAATAGCTCAACTGTGCTTCGGGGCATTCTGTAGACTCTCTTGGCGAAGGCCGTGCGATGAGCCCTGCGGTTCGGGGAGGTATTCTTTCCACTGTTCGGACTCGGCGATTTTTTTGATGATTTTGTTCCGGTCAGAAAGAAAGCGTCGAAGGTAGGCGGTGAGAAAGGAATTTTCGAGAGCCCAACCTAAGGGATCGCGACGGGATTTGTAGTCGAATTCATCGGTCATAATGGTAACCGCATCTTCTTCCGCAAAGTGATGTTGATGCTCCATACGGAGGAAGGCCCCACTGATCATTTCGTCGGTAAAATGATGCGGCTTTTGGCATTTGGTCAGTTGCACTTGAAGCGTTTGCTGAAAGCCGAGATGAGAGCCGTTCCAAGTGACTTCCTCACCGAGTTCTAGAAGTCCACTGGTGCGGCCAGCTGCTACTATTTCTCCAGAATTTTCAGCACTTTTTAAGTGTAGATCAATGCTTCGAGAGAGATCAAAAACCCTTTCGACAGGTGCCTTGATACGGGTGGTGAGGCGAATAACTGGCAAAGCGATATCGGAGAGAACCCCAAGGTAATGGGTGTTCTATGATAAGGAGAGGAAAAATTTCTGCAGTTCGAAGTGACTACGATTCCCGCTCTTGGACCACTGGGAGCACGGGAGCAACGAGTTCCTTCATTTCCTTGCCGGGCTTAAATTTGACAACGGCGCGGGGAGGGATGGGAACATCTTTGCTGGGATCTTTGGGATTACGTCCCACTTTGGCTTTGGTGACCTTTACTTCAAAAGTTCCAAAATTACGCATTACAACGGTATCGCCTTTTGCGAGGTCGTTGGTGATCTCATCGAGCGTTTTTTGAATAACATCAAAAACTTGCTGTTGAGTGAGTCC
>CAZUEC010000533.1:0-1572 GCA_964618865.1 uncultured Roseibacillus sp.
GGATTCCATAGTCCAATACGGGGATAGAGGCAGAGTCGCAAAGCGTGCTCTTGCGTGGCTCCTGTACCTACTGGGTAAGTCGCAAGGTTATAATAGACACATGCCTCTGCAATCACTGGCGTGAGTTTAACATCAGTTAGATTTCTTGGATCCGAAGGATTAAGATTCTGCTGATCGTAAATATTTTGATTACCATTATCAAAAGGTGCGTTATTCCAAATTTTCTGAGGGCGAATACCTGTCTGTGCTGATGATGTGCCAAAGGAAAAGTCATTGCTCATCTGAGCCCAATTCCAGAGAAGCTCATAAGTCGGAGCAATCTCTTGGTACTGAGAATCGGCGAAATCTTCACCGCGAAGTTGCGCAAAACTTTCATTTGGAGGTCCGATCAGGCGATCCTGCGGAGAAATTCCAATATAATATGGAACTGAACTATCTAAATCATTCACCGTTGGTGCAGAATCTCCATCTTGCCCGTGGAGATAAGCTGAAAGGTTCTTTTTTAAACCACCATCACGCACATTACAAAGAACGCTACTAGAGAGACCTGTAATTGCATGATAGTTACGTAAAACACCGTCACGGTTTTCACTACTAATCAAAGTAAGACTTTTCGGAGTCAAAACTCGATTGTCACGCACTTGTTGACCCTGCTCAACTCCTTCTAAAACAAAGGGCTCAGTATCAAGAGGGTGAAGGAGTCGTTGTATGCCCTGGCCTGTGGTCTCATCCACGATTGACTCACTATGAACATCTTTACGGCCAACATTTGCCTTCTGGTTCGCTGAACTCACCCAAAACGCGTAGCGCCCCTTGGGATTATAACTTTCAGAACCATCTGGAAGTTGCTGTAGTTTCTCTGTCGTCATGGTCTTCACCACGACATAATCATTTGGATCACTCGCAGAACCACGGCTGACGATGCGAACAGCATCTTCACCGACCTGTAAAGTTTCCGTCTGTGCGTTAAGATACTGACGCCCTGCCCCAATGTTGTCGCGGCCACCTTCGTTACCACTCACAATGTAATTTAAGATGAAATCTTCAGCTCTGTAAGCAGTGCCACCTCGCGCATCTTGAAGTCCACCGCTATTCATATCACGAGTGTAAGGACTACCACTACTATTTTGATCAAAGACAGAAGACATCACACCAGTCCAATGGCGGTTCTCTACACCGTCAATATCGGCGGTATCAGGATTATCATCGAGAATCGAAGCACTGACTGCAATGCGTTGATCCGGACCTAAATCTCTTTGAAGCTCGCCGATGGCGATCATCAAACCCAGTCGTGCATTTGCACGTGCCTCCTCTTGAGCCCATTCAAAGCGGCTCGTCTTTAATGTCACTGCAGATAGTGATAAAAAAGCAACCGCAACGAGGGTCAGAAGAAGTAAGACTGATATAGCCGCAATTAGGGCAAAGCCCTTAACTTTTGACTGAACATTATTAATTCTCATGGCAAACACAATGTAATCACATTGTGAGTGCATGGCAAACAAGAACTGTGAACCACAGCCAAAAAAAGCACCCCAAAAACAACAAAACAAACTTATTAAAAGTGAGTTATAT
>CAZUEC010000534.1:0-1561 GCA_964618865.1 uncultured Roseibacillus sp.
GGTGTGGATGGCTTTGTCTTTGGTTTTTCCTGCTGGGGTGTCTTGAAGGGTATGAAGCGCGGCGTCGGGATCGTTCCTAGCGATGCCTTCGACGAGGCCGATGATCCAATCGTTGATTTGGCCTGCGTCTTCGAGGTCTTTGATTGCGGCTGCAGCAGCGGCGGGGTTTGCGGAGGCCCAGGCTGAGGTGGCGGTTTTACGAGTCCAACCGTCGGCGTTGCTTTGGTTGAGGTGGGAGATGGCGGCAGAAGGATCTTTATCAATCCAGGTGCTGAGGAGGATCGCGAATTCGTTGCGGTTGTATTCGACCCAGCCAGCTTCGCGAAATCCAGCAATGATACCTTCGAGGTCGGTTGAGGCGATTTGGTCAGAGAAGTCGAGGACGAGGCGGGTGCGTTCTCTTCGGTTGCTGATGTTTAGAACTTCAGCGAGGTTTTCCATCATTTCCTGATGGGTGCCGAGGTTGGAGGTTGTGACTTTTCGCTGAGAATTACCGGTGGCGAAGGTTTGCTTACGGATTTGGGTGTTTTTTGAAGGGGCGATTGTGGTTTTAGTCTCTGTTGAGATTGGGGGTGGGTTTTTTCGCTTCCCGATCCCGAGGCCTATCATGAGGGCTATGATCCAGGAGGTGATGAGAAGTGCGCCTTGGCTCGTTTTTGTCATGTGAGGTAATGAGTTCTCTAGTTAAGAAACTGCCTTCAAGGGGGAGATCTTTCAATTTGCTTAAGTTTTATCTATGGATAAAGAACTCGCTTTATGTTGCATTCATGAGTGCTTTCGGATTAAACTGCAGACCGCATCGTCGTTTTTAAGGTTTTCTGACCGGACGGCGGTAATTTTTGTAACCACTATCGTGACGTAATGGCTAGTAAGATGACAGCACTGAACCCGGATCGGGCGACCTTGAATTTTTTGAACAGTTTCCCTGAGGCTGCGAGAAAAAGGGGTGAGACCTTACAAGAGGAAGGTGCAGTAACACAGATTTTCGGTAATCACCTTTTTATTCAAGGAAGGGTTGAAGATAACGGCAATGTTCACCGGACGACTTTGCGTTTGCAGGGGAATCGTTGGTTTGGAGGTTGTTCCACGGAAGATGAGGAAACAGCAGGCGCGGTTATGTTCGCCGCGATGTTGGAGCGCCTTCACCGTGGTGAAGATTTACCTGAGTCTCCAAACGAGTTGGACGATACTCCGATCGTTGATTTGATCGAGGAGAAGATTGATCGTGAACTTGATGATAAGGAGGCTGATTTTGTCTCTCGTGTTGAGAAGCGTTATCGCCGTTATGTGATTGAGGGTGAGATTCACGACCACGATATGGTGCGTTTGAATCCTCGTTGGGAGATTGCGAGCTATGATCCTCTAGAGCTCTGGCCAGTGCCTCCAGGTGATATTTTGGAGTTCTGGAACTATCTTGCTTACGCCTTTGATAAGAAGAATCTTCGCTATCCAGACTTCATGGATGCGGTGACGGATTTGGAAAATGTGCAGCGCCGCATGTTTGATTGGGAGCAGGAGCGTGAGGTTTCTGGGTGGTATGACCGTATTGAGAGTGTTAATG
>CAZUEC010000535.1:0-1558 GCA_964618865.1 uncultured Roseibacillus sp.
AAGCCCCTGGCAGCGTTGCCAATTTCATCTTCAGCAAAACGCACAGAACTACATCCACAGCCATCCCATAGGCCGAAAATGAGGCCTTCTAGTTGTTGATACTGCGTTGTTTTCTGCTGTTTTGGTCGTTTTGTTTTTTTGATCTTTTTGGTGTTTGGCCCTTCTTGTGGGCTTTTATGTTTTTATGCTGTCCTATAGCCAGGCGGAGTAAATCCTGGTAGATATAAGGTTTCTGGTCGTGCTCGGTATCGGTAACTACCGCTTGCTGTCCCATAGCTTTTCAGCAATAAATTCAGGTCTAACAGACTCCAAGTGACTCCCCGGACCATTGCAAACAGCCTAATGAAGCTATGGCTCCACCCCACTAACTGGCTCTGATATCGAAGTAAAATGTAGACCAGCAGCGCTGACCAAAGTTGCCAACGTATGGCGTGTTTGCTGTGCCCTAGGAAGTCGCAGACTTTGAGCGTCTGTTTGATTTGCTTGAAGAAGACTTCGATGCCCCAGCGTGCTTGATAGAGTGCTCCTACACTAGTCGCTGCCCACTTGGTATTATTTGTGATGAAGACCATGACGACCTCTTTGCCGTCAATTTCGACAAGCATTTCCACTCGGCGCAGCTTCTCGGGATACTGTTCCTTGCTCTTGGCTGTGGTCAGGATGACGAGGTCATCACGAATGATTTTGCTGCCAGGTTTGCGTTTATGCTGAAGTTTCTTCCTGACTCGATAGCTCATATTATCCTTTGCCCGAGTCACCCAAAACACACCGCGCTGATGAAGGTTAAAGAGATGGCGAAAGTTGATATAGGCCTTATCGAATAAGGCTATCTCACCGTCTTTGAGATTGGCGCAGAGGGCAGGTGCGCGGGTATCGTCATGGTGACTGGCTTCCTCAATGATGGCGTATCCGGGGAGAAAACTTTGTAGGTCGAGCCGAAGGTGGAGCTTGGCTGCGGCTTTGCGGCGACGGTGTTTTGCCCAACTCATACAGTTGGCAATTAAGGCGATAGTGGAGGAGTCAACGGCATGGATCGCGCTTTTGAATCTACGTGGAACGCCTTTGTATTGGAGGCCAAAGCCGGGAAGTTGCCCTTCAAGATGGCGCAGGGTCTTCCAGAAGAGTTCTTCCATGAAGTCGCTGTCGCGGGTCTTATTGGCATGAGACAGAGTGTTGCGGGCTGGCGGGGTGGCTCCGCGAACGGCTGCAAGCTTTCGGCCGTGAATCCGAAGAGCGTCGCAGACATCATTCAATCCGAAGGCATGGGTGAGCTGAGCATAGAGCAGCGCGACGACATGACTCCATGGACTAAAGCTTCGGGCCTGCTTGTCGATACCATACTTGTGTGCAAGTTTGGGAACGAGACCAATGGGAATGAGCTTGCAAACTTGAGCGAGGACGGCGACTTTTGATTTGGCTGGTTTTTTCAAAGCAGGCCGATCCTAAGTGGGATCGGCCGCCAGCTACCCTCTAAAATTCAGATTATCCTGTGGGATGGCTGTGAAAAAGGTGCTGTCTACTTCTCTCTTGAGAGCGATCTCGTCGAGAACCTTCTCGA
>CAZUEC010000536.1:0-1547 GCA_964618865.1 uncultured Roseibacillus sp.
TGAAAAAGATCGCGAGCGAATTCAGAAATCCCTTAAAAAACTCGCCGAGAAGTTCCCTGCCACTTACTATGGACGACTTGCGGGTTCTAATGAGTTGGAAAGAGGCAGCAGTAGCGGTTTTTGATTCGAAGAGATGAGTCAGTCTAACCGCTTCTTGCTAGTAATTGGCTATGTGTGGCCGGAGCCAAATTCGTCTGCGGCCGGAGGGCATCTTTTGAGCTTGATGCGCTTGTTTCAGGCGCATGGGTGGACAGTGCATTTTTCCAGTCCAGCTGCGCGGGGGGAGCATGAGTGTGATTTGGCCACGGAGGGGATTGAGTCGCACGAGATTGCGTTGAACTGCGGTTCATTCGATTCCTTTGTCTCGGAGTTGAGTCCGACCATGGTCTTATTCGACCGGTTTATGATGGAAGAGCAATTCGGGTGGCGGGTGGCTCAGGCCTGTCCAGAGGCTCTACAGGTCTTGGATATGGAGGATTTTCATAGCTTGCGGTTCGCGCGAGAGAAAGCGGTTAAGGCCGGACTGTCTTATCGAGAGGCTGAGCTGTTTAGTGAAAAGGCGAAGCGAGAAGTGGCCGCTATTTTCCGTTGCGATTTGACCTTAGTGATTTCGGAGATCGAGGAGAAATTGCTGCGAACCGAGTACCAGGTCCCAGAAGCTCTATTGGTTGGCTGTCCGTTTTTGTTAGAACCAGCGATGGAGGAGGTTCCTTCCTTTGCGCAACGTGAGCATTTTATTTCTATCGGAAATTTTCGCCATGCTCCAAATTGGGATGCCGTTTTGTGGCTCAAGCAGGAGGTTTGGCCTTTGATAAGCGCAGAGCTGTCAAAGGCGGAGCTTCATGTGTATGGGGCTTACCCTCCTCCCAAAGCGGGACAGCTTCATGCACCCAAAGATAGGTTTCATGTTAAAGGTTGGGCTGCGGATGCGCGGGAAGTGATGTCGTGTGCTCGCTTGTGTCTCGCCCCGCTTCGGTTCGGGGCTGGGTTAAAAGGGAAGCTTACTGAGGCGATGCAGTGTGGAACTCCTAGTGTGACCACCTCGGTGGGGGTGGAGGGAATGAAGGGGGAACTCCCTTGGCCGGGTGCTTTCGCAGATGATGCGGAGGAGTTTGCAAAACAAGCGGTAACGCTGTATCGCGGTGAAGAAGAGTGGCAGCTTTGCCAAATGAGAGGTCGAGAGTTGCTTCGGCAGCGTTTTGATAGGGAAGAGATTGCTCAGCGAGTTTTGAGCCGAGTGGAGTCCTGTCTCAATGGATTGCAAGCGCACCGGAAGCGTAATTTTATTGGGCAGATGCTGCAACACGAGAGCCTGAAGGCCACGCAGTATATGTCCCAATGGATTGAGGTGAAAAATAAGCTCAACTCTAGTGGGGCGGACGTGGGACAGGGATCGGACCTATGAATGAAATAGTATTTTTTCTAACAGAAATAAGAAGAGGATGTGATTGTGAATTTGCACGTAGAGTAAATAAGGCAGACGAGTGGAGGTTAGAGCATCTCTCAAAAGTTTGTTCGTCTATTGGATTTTTTTGAGAGTGTGATTC
>CAZUEC010000537.1:0-1542 GCA_964618865.1 uncultured Roseibacillus sp.
GGGTTCTGCTAGAGGTTGGGGTTTTGTTGGAGGTTGGTTTTTGACTTGGGCTGAGGGGGTTGCGCAACTCGTTACGGCAGCGCAGAGGAGGACGAAGACGAGTTTTTTCATATTCCTTTGAGGCTAACGTTTTTGTGGAGGGGATGGGAAGCTTTGAGATTGTTTTTTGGAGTGCCAAATCAGGGCTGCAAATTCGGGATGATCGATGAAGGGGTTGCGGTTTTTTTGGTATTTTTTGAAGATGAGTTCGTTGCGGCGTTTTTCGAAGGAGTCGGGGGGGTCTTGTCGGTGCCACTGCAAGAGGGTGTGGAGGGAGCCCATTTCTGCGCCGTCGATGTCGTTTGAGACGAGGGTTAGGTCTGAGGTGGAGTGGTCAGATCCGTCGTATCGGATGGCCATGTAGAAGAGGGCGCGTGCGATGTCCCCGATTGCGTTGTTCGGAGGTTGGAAGGAGTCATTATCGATGGACCATTTGGTGGGAAGGCGAGGAGGGGAGGTGAGGTCGAAGGGGAGTGAGGCGCGCTTGGCGTTGACTCTGTAGTCTGAGGGAAAGAGATGATGGAGGTCGGTGTCGTCGGGGCCGCGTTTATCGGAGTTTCCTCGCGATCGGGGCCAGAGGTGTTCTCGGTTCCAAGTTTGGTTGTCGTTTTTTGGGACGGAGTGTTGGGTGTAGATTTGGATGAGGTTTTCTGGCTTTTTGGGATCTTGGTGAAGGTGGCTGATCGCTTTACGAGTTTCTCGGTATTCGAGAGCGATGTGATCATCGATTAGGTTGTGGAGGGCTTGGGCGAGTTCTTGGCCTCGCAATCCTTTGGTGGTGCTGTAGTAATTGGGGGGAGGGTTGGCGGTGAGGCTGCTTGTGAGGGTCGCAAGTAAGGCGAGTAAGAAGAGGAGTTTCACCAAGGTGAATGATGTGGTTTTGGAAGGGAGATGACGATAAAAAAGCCGGAATGGTGATGAGACCATTCCGGCTGAGGAAAGATTGAATTTTGTTAGGAGCTTGCTTTTTTCCAGTCCGCGATGCGGTCGGAGTGGGCGGCGAAAAGTCCGTCCGTGCAGCCGTGGATTGTGATGTTTTTGATGGAGTCTTTTTGACGGATGGAGTCAATGACGTCTTGGCCAGCAGTGGTTTCTCCAAAAACGGTATGTTTGCCGTCGAGGTGAGGAGTTGGGCCGTGGGTGATGAAGAATTGAGAGCCATTGGTGTTGGGGCCAGCGTTGGCCATGGAGAGTATGCCGGGTTTGTCGTGGCGACGGTTGGGTTTGCATTCGCATTCAAATTTGTAACCTGGGTCTCCAGTGCCGGTGCCGAGAGGGCAGCCGCCTTGGATCATGAAGTTATCAATGACGCGGTGAAAGGTGAGTCCATCGTAGTATCCAGAGGAGGCGAGATGGAGGAAGGAGGCGACGGTGACGGGAGCATCGTCGGGGAAGGTTGTGATTTGAATGTCGCCTTTGTTGGTGTGGATGGTGATTTTAATGTCGTCCATGTGTGAGGAGCCTCGAAAATCCTGCGACGAGAGTCCAGACTGAATTCATGGG
>CAZUEC010000538.1:0-1536 GCA_964618865.1 uncultured Roseibacillus sp.
ATCCACCGCTGCTGTACAAGCGCAGGAGAACTACCGTTTCTACCTACATCAACAGAATATTATCGGCGATGGATTCGTCCGCACTGTTGTCGAGCGAGAAAGCTCCGCCACCTCCGCCCTAGCCATACCAGAAGGCGGCTCCGAATTTACTCTCTGGGCAGTGGAAGAACCTGATGGGCCAGCCCCAGTATGGACTAGAATTGAAAGCCAAACCGTCGGGGCCGTTCTTCCGCGAGGAGAAGTCACTATCACCAGTCTCGATCCTTTCTCAGACGGCATCCCAAGAACACGCATTGATCATCCATTTACAATCGAAATCACCGTCGGTGGACTCGAACCTAACAACCCCGAAGCTCCTGAAGGCATCCAAAGAGTCTTGCTCGATAACCGCGTGTCTTCTAGCTTCGAGACTGCTGATACAAATCCAGAAACCACTTCTACAATTGTGAGCCAAGGCTTCATTGAAGAAAATGGCACCGAAGTGACCACCCGTCTCGGAAACCTCCCAGGTGAAGATCCATTTAGCGAAAGCGGAATCGAAACCATTACCCTTCACGCTCTGCCTGATGGACAAACTGCCGGTGCCATTCTAGACCAAGCCCAAGGACTAATCTTACCTCTCGCTAGCTCTAGCTTTGACGGAATTAGCGAGGACCAAGTCTATGCATCGATTCCCCAAATCGATGTTGAGCTCACCAATGTCTATCCCGATAGCGAGACTTTCATCCGCGTGTTTCCAACTCTACCAACTCCAATTCCAGGCGAGCCAGAACTGGACCCTTGTCTCCAAGGAACCAAGATCACCCAATCCACTCTCATCGTCAACGATGTCGTTCCTCGGGATGGAACTCTCACCTTCCCAAATTTGGGCAATCAAATCAATGCTCCTGGCGACTGGACTATTGCCGTCGTAACCGTGACCCCCTTTGGTTGTGATCTTATCGGCTCCATCTCGTTTACTTTTGAGCCTCTAATTTCCGTCAGAGGAAACATTCAAACCCTCAACTAAGAACGACTCATCTTCCCAGTTAGCATCGACTCAAAAACGAGGCTAACTTTCTGCCCATATTCGACCAGCCTTGGACAAAATCCATCGCTGGTCGAATGGTTTTCACCCCCCATAAAGTTTTTCAAGCAACGAACAAACTTTTGGAAGAAATTCTCAAAGAGAGTATCTCAAGCCATGACCCGACTGCTTTTCGTTTGCCTTGGTAATATTTGTCGCTCCCCAGCAGCAGAAAACACCATGCGTGATCTTCTACGCCAACAAGGAATCAAGGACATCTTCCTCGATTCCGCTGGCACCGCCGGATACCACATCGGCAAAAGCCCCGACTCGAGGATGACCACAACCCTCGAAGATCGAGGAATCTCGGTCACCGGACAAGCACGTCAATTCTCAAAACAAGACTTTGAGGACTTTGATCTTATTCTCGCCATGGACGAAGAGAACCGACGCGACATCCTTCGCCTCGCTCGCACCGAATCCGACCGATCCAAAGTGAAACCATTCATGTCCTTCTGCCAAAAATTTTC
>CAZUEC010000539.1:0-1534 GCA_964618865.1 uncultured Roseibacillus sp.
GGTCTTAAGTTCGCCTTCCTCCATTGGGGTGAACTTGTTGAAAAGGGGGAGAATGAGACTAGGAGCGAGAAAGGTGAGGAGGAGGGAAAGGGTTGTTACGGCAATCCAAGCGTAGAACCAAGCGTTGGGAACTTCTTGAAAAAGCCATAGTAGGAGAGCGATGAGAGGAATGCCGAGTACTGCAGCGAGAATGAGATTCTTAATTTGATCCCCGGCAAAAGTGGCTGGAGTGGTTTTGTTGAAACCGAATTTTTCCTCATGGACAAAGGTGTGGTGAATATCAAAAGGCAGCGAGATGAGAGTAGAAGCGAGAAAGAGAAAACCAACGTAGAAAATACCAGTAATGATTTCGCCAAATCCAAAGGAGCGCACCCAGTGATCGAGCCAACCAAAGCCACCGCCAAACCAAAAGACGAGTAGAACGGCCAAAGAGACGATCGAAGAGATGATTCCGGACTTAGCGCCATCACGCTCATAGGCTTGGGATTTCGTATATTTCTCTTGATTCCAGACGTCGGAAAACTCCTTGGGAAGTTCTGGTTTGAGATTTTTGAGGGTGAGTAAGGTGGCGATAAAATCGAGCTTCCAGAGAAGGAAAAGAGCAATAACGATTAGGGCAGCGAGAGTGGATGGAGTCATGAAACGAGGAGGAATTCACCACAGTTTAAAGAAAGGCGCAACGGTGAGAATAGTTTGCAGAGACATGATGGTGTTTTTGATCTTTGGGAGAGTCTTCTTTTTCCCTGAATACAAAAAACGATCTCGTTACCGAGATCGCTTCGCAGGGGTGCTTAAAGGGGCACCAAAAAACTGTTTATAAGGTTAAGCGCTGGCTTTAGCGGCCTTGCGTGCTTTACGGATAATGCTGTTTACGGTCTCGGAGGGTTGAGCTCCATTTCCAAGCCATTTGTCTACTTTCTCAAGATCGACGGTGTAATTGACGCCTTCTTCCATAGGGTTGTAAGTGCCAACTTGTTCGATTGGGCGACCGTCGCGGCGGTCTCGGCTGTCGATGGCTACGATTTTGTAGTAAGGACGATCTTTAGAACCTTTGCGAGTCAATCTGAGTGCTACCATATCAATACTTCGTGGGCGGCGGAACGTGGGGGAAAGGATAACTTTTGCCAAGAGAAAAATTGGCGAAAACGCTGATTTTTCAGGCTTTTGATGGAAGTTGACTTTTCCAAGCAAAAAAGAGCCACCCTGAGGTGGCTCTTTTCATAGATCTTCCGAATTTGGTGTGTGCGTAACCCGGTCGACTTAGTGAAAACGAATACTTAGGCAGCTTTCTTAGATTTTTCCTCGAGAGCCTGTTTGGCGGCGTCGCAGAAAGAGTTAAAAGCGTGGATGTCATTCACGGCTAAATCGGCGAGAACCTTGCGGTCGACAGCGATTTGGGCTGCGTTTAGTCCTTCGATGAAGCGAGAGTAAGTGAGTCCCTGTGCTCGGGTGCCAGCGTTAATGCGCTGAATCCAGAGGCGACGGAACTGTCCTTTACGCTTTTTACGGTCGCGATACTCGTATTGACGTGCCT
>CAZUEC010000540.1:0-1525 GCA_964618865.1 uncultured Roseibacillus sp.
AAAAAAGCAGATAAACTCTTCTCCTCTCCCTTTGTCGATAACACTCACTACTTCCAAGAAGGACTTCCAAAACCTCGCCTTTACGAAACAATCGGTCCCGCCCTACGCGTCTCCACCTGGAATATCGAAAAATCAATCCGCACGAGCGAAATCGGCGAAATGTTGACCTCCCAAGACTCATTCCGCTCCTTCCTCCATTCAGAAGCCCTTGCAGAAGAGGACACCCTTAACGAAGCCCTACGCCAACGCAATGCTTTAGCAGAAAGCGATATCCTTTTCCTCCAAGAAGCAGACTTCGGTCATTGCCGTAGTGGCTACTTATTCGCCGCTCAACATCTTGCTCGCAAGCTCAAGATGAACTTCGCCTACGCTCCCCAACAACTCGAAATAGATCCCGTTTATCTAGGAATCGACAAAATTAAATTCTCTAACGGAGGAATCGATCATGATGCCTGCCGAGCTCTGCAAGCCGATCAATCAGAATATAAAGGCATCTTCGGAGTTGCCGTCCTCTCTCGATTTCCCATCAAACGAGTACTCGCCTTCCAACTCAAAACCCAACCCTATGACTGGTATCACGATGAGATCAAAAAACCTGATTTCCTCGAAATTACGAGACGCGAAACCACAAAAAGCCTCTTCCACTTTCGACCAGTCCGCGAAGTCAAATATGGTGGACGCGGCTTTACACGCGTTGACCTACACGTCCCGCAAGCTCCTCACCAAACCATTAGCGTAATCAATATCCACCTTGAAATTAAGACCACCCCTCTTCAAAGAGCCAATCAAATGCGCGAAATCCTCGCCTATACCAAAGACATCAAAAACCCCGTAATCATGGCTGGTGACTTCAACAGCGTCTCTGTCGATATCAGCGCGACATCACTCTTCCGATTCACCTCCCGTACCGCCACCAACCCCACCTTTCTCTTCTCAGTAGCTCTCTTTGCAGCCAACGTAACTGGAGTCAACCCCGCTCGCTCCATCTTAAATGCGACTAAAATTACCTCGACCCCCTAGCATGGAATATTCCCGTAATCTTTCCTAACAAAACAAGAGCACTCTTTAAAAGCATTGAAAATCACCGCTTTAATGACGGCGGCGCGTTCGACTTTCGCGGTGATCGTGACCGCTCCACTCATTGGGCAGGTAGCAAACTCGCAAACTCCAATCAACGCCACGCGATCAAAGGGTTTACCTCCAGTTTTTCAGTCCCTCGACCAATTGGCTTTTTGGGTCACCAACGTCTCGACTGGATTTTTGTGAAATCATTCCTCACCAATCCTACCCAAAAAAAAGGCCCCTACCAACTCGCTCCTCACTTTGCGGAAACCCTCAGCCTACTCAATCACACCGCGACCGAAGCATACTCCGATCACCACCCCATCACCATCCTCCTCCCCCTCGAAGAGCCTCAATTTGACAAATAACTCTCTTCAGGCAGAGAACAACAGTCACCCTACACCCTAGTTAGACCATTTTCCAAAAGTTCGTTCGTTTATCGCCGAGAGAGAATTTCTTGAGG
>CAZUEC010000541.1:0-1523 GCA_964618865.1 uncultured Roseibacillus sp.
GTTCTTCTAATCTCGCTGCTTGAACACGCAAAAAACCTTGTTCTCCCTGCGGCAGTGAAAAAGAGACTGTTGCTAACCCAAGCTCATTCGGAGTCCATGCCCCATCTAAAAAAAAGACTCACCAACAAGAACGGACTCTGGAGACAAAACAACGGCCTCAGTGAAATCAAGGGTTGGAGAAAAGACCGCTTGGTAACGAACTCCTGGTTCACCAGAAAACTGGACAAGCCCCATCCCACTTTCCGCCTCGAAGGTAAAATCGGTCACTTCTAAATTAGCTTCTGGGAGCACTTTGAAACTGGCTTCTATATTCCCCTGAAAGTCGAGAGGTCGAGTACCCGTCAAACCAACGATATCGCTTCGATTCAAATCGGCTAAAACTATCGAACCAGATAAGAGGTCCCCAGAAACATAGTCCTCTGGGACAAACACACTTAAAAATGGTGCAGCGGTTCCAAGAACGTTGAATGCAAACAAATCTCCCGTCTCCTGACTGGCATTCCGAACATCCAAAGAATCAGGAAATAAAGAATCATTGATAAAGCGAAATGTGCCACTCACCCCAAAAGCTCGTGTCGGTGGTTCTTCCCCTTCAAAAGAGAACTGAACAGCTCCTAAAGGATCAAGCAATACTCCTGAGAAGAAAGGCTCTTCTTCAGAGGAGTCGAACAAAAGTGAGCGTATATCTTCTGGAAGCTCTTGGAACTCACTCAAGTCAATGCTGGCCGAATAAGAAACTCGAACCCCTTCTTCCACTTCCTCGAAGGTAATTTCAATGGAAGAAGCCCAAACTGGTTCTGTTGTTCCAAGCAAAAGACAAAAGGCAAAACACCAAACAGAAGTCATCACTCTTAGCGGAATCGTTTTCATAATTTTAATCAAAAAGAACGTCTTTCACAATAAGCCTTCTAAATTTCAGCTTATTTGTCGATATAATATATCATCGTTACTGATATTAGACTCTCTCTCCAAGAGAGCGTTTTTTGATTTTTTTTGAGAAAGTTACTCCATGAACTTTTGCTCACTGTCTTATTAGACGCAAAAAGCGGATTATTTCTAGCAACCTCAAGTTACACCGAAGCTCATTGGTAGAGCTTCCGCATTCAGTGGGAAAGACAGAAGGGGTCAGTCTGGGAATTGTGAATTTTGGTCTTTCGATTCGATTTTAGGTGATGGTTGAGGCTTTTTTGGTTGCTTTGTTAGAGGGGGGGACTGTTAGGTTTTTGATGGTCGTAGGTTTGCGCTGAAAACGAGGGGCTTCAAGTCGTAGGCGAGTGTGATCGCTCTCGTCACGTGTCCTGCGGATGGGGGAATCTTGTGGCTATTGTTATTTGTCAAAAAGCTGCGGCAGGCCGCACGCGGTCGCTTGGGTGAGAGCGCCTTGAGAGCTCTCAGTAATTTGTCTGTCCAATTCAGACGGCTGCGTGATTCCTCCCTTCGGCGATGACTTGATTGATAAAAAGGTAGAGATGGAGATGTTCTGTGATCTAGCTGTTGTTCAGCACCGGCGTTTATCGTTTTTG
>CAZUEC010000542.1:0-1505 GCA_964618865.1 uncultured Roseibacillus sp.
CGTGGGCGGGATAGCACGAAAGCATTCAGACGGACCGCGAAGCTTTAGTTCGCCCCGCTGCCGAGGTGACGAACCGGTGGGGCGAGCTAAAGACTCGCGGTCCGCTGCCCTGACTCTCCACTAGGGCCGGTCAAAGACCGGCGCTCCCAGTCCCTACCGATTGGCGCTTCAGCCTAACGGTCCATTCCAGCTAGCCTTAGCTACTCAAAAGAACACTTGACTAAGGGTGCATACTGTGGACCTTCTTTCGATAGATGCAACTTTCTTTCTCCCATCGCAAAGCCACGCAAGCACTGACTTTTTTTGCGGAGCAAGCAGGTGGTTCGCTGAACAAGATGAAAGCGCTCAAGCTCATGTTCTTCGCCGACCGCTATCATCTGCGCAAGTTTGGGCGGAGCATTACCAACGATACCTACTTCGCGATGAAGTTCGGCCCCGTTGCCTCAGGCTGCCGCAATCTCCAAAACGGACCTGACGAATACGGCGCCACATCTGCCGATTCCTACGCTAGCGAGTTTCTCGATTGCACTCAGCAATACGACTACTCCAGTCGCAAGCCAGTGGACGAAGACGTCTTTTCAAAGAGTGACCAAGAGGCTCTTTCTTACGCATGGGAGAACTACAAGCAGCAAGATCAGTTTCAGCTAGCCGACGAGACTCATCGCTTCCCTGAATGGAAAAAACACGAGGCCGCTCTTGGGACGCCTGATGTCTCCCGACGTCCTATGCCCTACTCGGACTTCTTGGAGAACCCAGCTGAAAATGTGGAGCCCATCCCCCCTCTAACTCCTCAGGATCAGGCCGACCTTCGGGAAGAAATCGCGGAGTTGCACGCCATCGAGGGAGTCTGGTCCTAAAGCTGATTTGACGACCCCTTTCTGTTGGTATGGAAATTCCATTCGACATCAAGCTCACCCTCCGTCGAGGAACGGTCTACTATCTGCAGCACCGCGACCTCAGCTCTCCCGAACCACATTACTTCATCGTATTGAATACCTCGCCGGTGGAGCAGAAAGTGATTCTCATGTCGGTCTTTACCTCTCAAATCAAGAAACAAGAGCGGGCTATTCAACGGGCGGGGCATCCGAGTGAAACCCTCGTTCGAATCGGTCCCTCGGACTATGGCGAGCTCACCAAAGAGAGTTGCGTGAACTGCAATAAAGTCTTTTCAAAGCCACTTGCCGAACTGGTGCAACTCTAGCCAAACATGACGAAAAAGCCCACCGACTTGTCTGACAAACTCCTTGAACAAATTCTCAACGGCATCGAGCTGAGTTCTCAAATTTCCGAAGAAGAGAAGACCCTGATTCGGGGCGAAGAATAGTCTCCCAATGAGCCTGGCTAGCATGGGAGCCCTCTAGAGGTCCAATTCTCTCTGAGTGCACCCACTCCTGTTATTTTGCCCTTGGCTCTGGAGACATCAGGGCCATCTTGGAGGGAACTTTTCCATTGAATGATGAACTCCGAGCCACCAACCGAGACCGCCAGCCATCCGATTCCGCAAG
>CAZUEC010000543.1:0-1505 GCA_964618865.1 uncultured Roseibacillus sp.
ATTAAGAAGCTGGGAAATCTTTATGGAATGATTGAGCAAGCGAAGGCCGCGATGGCTCGCGTGAATAACATTATGGAAGCTGAGGATGAGTTGTTAAATCCTGCTGAGCCGAAGAATCCTAGCGAGGTGAAAGGGTTGGTGGAGTTTCAGGAGGTGCGCTTTTCCTATGGAGAGGAGGAGGTTTTGAAGGGGGTTAATGTGACGATTGAAGCAGGTCAAAAGGTGGCGCTGGTCGGGGAGAGTGGTGGAGGGAAGACGACTTTTGCGAATTTGATTCCTCGATTTTACGATATTTTTAGTGGGAGTCTTCTTGTTGATGGGGTGGCGGTTTGTGATTGGGATAAAAAGGAGTTGCGCAATGCGATTGCTCTCGTTCCGCAAATGCCTGTTTTGTTTCGAGGGACAATTGCTGATAATATTCGTATGGGGCGTGAGGAGGCGAGCGATGAGGAGATTAAGGAGGCCGCTCGGAAGGCTTTTGCGCATGATTTTATTGAGAAGCAGGAGGCAGGTTACGATACTTTGGTTTCGGAGCGAGGAGGGAGTTTATCTGGGGGGCAAAGGCAACGGGTTGCGATTGCCCGAGCATTTTTGAAGGATGCTCCGATTCTGATTATGGATGAGGCGACGAGTGCTCTTGATACGGAAAGTGAGGCGCGAGTGCAGGAGGCGGTGGCTCGGTTGGCGAAAGGGCGAACCACTATTTTTATTACTCACCGAGCGAGCACGATCGAGTTGGCAGATCGAGTGTTAGAGTTTAATAAAGGGCTTGTTACAGAGCAGTTGAAGGCGGGAGGGTGATTTTCGCGGAAGAGGATGAGAGCTTTTGATAGGGGGGGTGAGGTGTTGTGGGGAAAGATCGTTGGAAAAAAGGCTCTCTCTTCGGCGAGGTGGTCATTTTCTCTTTTTTTCTATTTGGAAAATTTCGATTTGAACTGAGAATCATTGCGAGATGATTGCAAGCAATATGGTGGATACGGTGGGGAACACGCCTCTGGTTAAGCTTCCTAAGATTTCGGAGGAAGTGGGAGCCGAGATCTGTGTGAAGGCGGAATTTTTTAATCCGTTGTTCAGTGTGAAGGATCGAATTGGAAAGGCGATGATCGAAGCTGCGGAGCGTGATGGTCAGTTGAAGCCTGGTGGAACAATTATTGAACCGACTTCAGGAAATACGGGGATTGCTCTTGCTTTCGTGGCACGGGCGAAAGGTTATCAGTGTATTTTGGTGATGCCTGAGACGATGTCGATGGAGCGACGGATGTTGTTGCGTTTGTTAGGGGCGGAGATTGTTTTGACTCCTGGACCGAAGGGGATGGGAGGAGCGATTGCGAAGGCTGAGCAGCTTTTGAAAGAAAAAGGGGAAGGTTCTTTTGGGCCGAGTCAGTTTGATAATCCGGCGAATCCGCAGGTTCATCGCGAAACAACAGCGGAGGAAATTTGGAAAGACACGGAGGGTCAAGTCGATGCTTTCGTGGCGGGGGTTGGCACTGGGGGAACCATTACCG